>NZ_DASSTI010000027.1:0-37739 GCF_035708005.1 Segeticoccus sp.
CAGACGCAGAGATGCCGGGAGGCTGGACCCATCGGGTCCGGCCTCCCGGCACCGCCCCCTGCGGCCGAGTTCGGGGCCCTCGTCCGTTCCCGGCTGGCCACCCGCGGGCGTCCCCTGTGATTCCGCTTCGGGCCGCTACCGAGTATGCCCCATGGTTCACCGGAACGCTGGCAGAAACCTGCCAATGGCCATAGCCTGCCACCGATGACGCCTCAACTCTCCGTCCTCGAGGTGCCGGCCGACGCCGAGGAGCTCTACCGGCGGGTGCTGCGGATGCCGAACCGCGACCTGCGCCGGCACGCCGCCGAGCTCGGCTGGCCGATGGAGAAGGGGCAGGAGGCCCTGACCGCCCTCGTGCACGCCCGCCTCGTGCGGGTCGGTGAGGACGGCGGGCTGGTGGCCGACCACCCCCGCGCGGCGCTCGAGCGGTTGATCGAGGCCGAGGAGTCCCGGCTGGACAGTCGTCGCCGCGACCTCAGCGGCGCCCGCAACGCGATCGCCGGCTTCACCTCCGACCACCAGGTCGGCCAGCAGGGCCCCGGCCCGCGCCAGCCCACCTGGGAGAGCATCCCGGCGGCCGTCGCCCCATCGGTGGTCGACTACATCACCCGGAGCACCACCGGCGTGATCCGCAACTGCGTGCACGACGTCGACATCGGCCCCGCCACGGAGGAGGAGAACATCCGCACCGGCCAGGCCATCCTCGCGGCCGGCCGGGAGCAGCGGACGATCTACCCGATGTCGGTGCTGTCCCACGCCCCCGCCCGGGACTGGATGCGTTCCTGGGCCGCGGTCGGCGAGCAGCAGCGGGTCAGCGACGACCCGCCCAGCGACTTCGCCGTCTTCGGCGAGGAGGTGCTCGTCGCCTCGGAGGCCTGGGCGACGACGAACGGCGACTACGTCGTGGTCCGCGACCCGATGGTGGTCGCCGCGTTCAGCGCCCTCTTCGACCGGCTCTGGGCGGCGGCCCTGCCGCTTCCGGACGAGGACGACACCGGTGCCGACCTGCGGCTGCTGGAGCTCATGGCGCTCGGGTTCAAGGACGAGGCGATCGCCCGCTACCTCGGGCTCAGCCTGCGCACCGTGCGCCGCCGGATCGCCGGTCTCATGAACGACCACGCCGTGAGCACCCGCTTCCAGCTCGGCATGGCCGCCCAGCGGCGCGGCGTGCTGGACGGCGCGGGTCGGCATACCTGATCGAGTCGCGCGGACCGGTACCGTGGGCACGCACCAGGGCGGGCCGGCATACAGGCGCTCCGGTGCCTTCCGTGTCCGACCCGGCGCGGGGGACGCACGCAACGAACGTATGCAGGGAAGGCGACAGCATGCCGGCGATCGTGCTGGTCGGGGCCCAGTGGGGCGACGAGGGCAAGGGCAAGGCGACGGACCTGCTCGGCAGCCGCGTCGACCACGTCGTGAAGTTCAACGGCGGCAACAACGCCGGCCACACCGTGGTCATCGACCAGAACGGCACGCCCGAGAAGTACGCCCTGCACCTGCTGCCCAGCGGCATCCTCACTCCGGGCTGCACGCCGGTCATCGGCAATGGCGTGGTGATCGACCTCGGCGTGCTGTTCGAGGAGATCGACGGCCTCGAGGCGCGCGGCGTGGACACGTCCAAGCTGGTGGTCAGCGCCGACGCGCACCTCATCCCGCCGTACAACCGGGTCCTGGACAAAGTCACCGAGCGCTTCCTCGGCAAGCGCCGCATCGGCACGACCGGCCGCGGCATCGGCCCGACCTACGCCGACAAGATGACCCGCGTCGGCATCAGGGTGCAGGACCTCTACGACGAGTCGATCCTGCGGCAGAAGGTCGAGGGGGCACTCGACGTCAAGAACCAGATGCTGCTCAAGATCTACAACCGTCGCGCCATCGAGCCGGCGGAAGTCGTGCAGGAATTCACCCGGTATGCCGAGCGCTTGCGTCCCATGGTCGCCGACACCTCCCTGCTGCTCAGCAGGGCGCTGGATGCGGGCAAGACGGTGCTGTTCGAGGGCGGTCAGGCGACGCTGCTCGACGTCGACCACGGGACGTACCCGTTCGTGACGTCGTCGAACGCGATCTCCGCCGGCGCCTGCACGGGCTCGGGCGTCCCGCCGACCCGGATCGACCGGGTGATCGCGGTGCTCAAGGCCTACACCACCCGCGTGGGGGAAGGGCCGTTCCCGACCGAGCTGTTCGACGACAACGGGGAGTTCCTGCGCAAGACGGGGCACGAGTACGGCACGACCACCGGCCGGCCGCGGCGGTGCGGATGGATCGACACGGTGGTCGGCCGCTACGCCACCCGCATCAACGGGGTGACCGACTTCGTCCTCACCAAGCTCGACGTGATGACCGGCCTGGACACGGTGCCGATCTGTGTCGCCTACGACGTCGACGGCGAGCGGTGCGACGAGATGCCGATGACGCAGACCGGCTTCCACCACGCGAAGCCGATCTACGAGGAGCTGCCCGGCTGGTGGGAGGACATCTCGCATTGCCGGGCGTTCGAGGAGCTGCCGGCGAACTGCCGCGCCTACGTCGAGCGGGTCGAGGAGCTGATCGGCTCCCGGATCTCCGTGATCGGCGTCGGGCCCGGGCGCGACGAGGTCGTCGTGCGCCACGACCTGCTGGACTGAGGGCCCCGGCCCGAGGCACCTCGGTCCGCGACGCCGTCGAGAGAGAGGCCGTCAGTCCTTCACGTGCAGCACCGTCATCCGGTGGGCCGCCCGGGTCAGCGCGACGTAGAGCACCCGGATCCCGCCCGGTGACTCGCGGGTGATCTCCTCGGGGTCGACGATCACGGTGGCGTCGTACTCCAGGCCCTTCGTCGACATCGGGTCCACGAGCACGACCCGGCCCGACTCGTGCCGGCCCAGCTCCTCCAGCGCGGCCATCCACCGCGCCGGCGGGACCACCGCCACCTGCCCCTCGACCTCGTCGAGCAGCTCCTTGACCGCCACGCCGACCGAGTCGGGCACGTCGGCGACCGCGACGGTCGCGTCGACCGGCTCGGCCCCCGTCTCGCGCACCGCCTGCGGGATGTCGGCGTCGGGCACCTCGGCCCGGATCACGTCGGCGGCGTAGTCGAAGATCTCCCGCGCGTTGCGGTAGTTGGTGTCCATGTGGAAGGCGCGCCGCACGTTGCTGCCGAACGCCTGCTCGCGCGCGGTCGCCGCCTCCTCCAGGTCCGGCCACGAGGCCTGCGCGGCGTCGCCGACGACGGTCCACGATGCCCACCGGCCGCGCCGACCGATCATTCGCCACTGCATCGGCGAGAGGTCCTGGGCCTCGTCGACCAGCACGTGGGCGTACTCCTCCGGCTTGCCGATCCGCCCGAGCAGCAACTGCTCCCGCGGGGTGCTCGCCGCCGACGACCCCACCGGTCCCCGGGCCGAGTCCTCGCCGTCCCCGTGCGTGCGCACCGCCGCGACGCCGTACTGCGAGACGTCGTCGAGCTCCTCGATCTCGTAGAACCCGCGATCCTCCCGTGGCTGGTCGCGCACCGGCCCGAGCCGGGCGGCCAGCTCGTCGATCAGCGCCGCGTCGGCGACCGACCACGTGCCGGACCGTTCGGCGACGCGGAACGAGTCGGCCAGCGCGTCCACCTCGCCGGCGGAGAGCACGCCGCGCCCGTAGCGGCGCAGCCGGTCCCGGTCCGCCAGCCACAGCAGCACCTCGCGCGGGTCGAGCGGGCGCCACCACTCGCGCAGGAACGCCTCCACGTCACCGCTGTCGAGGAACGTGTCGTGGAACTGGTCGCGCTCGCCGCGGCGGTGGGTGCGCCAGGCCGCCTCGGCGAGAAGGTCGGCGACGGCCTCGGCGGCGGCGTTGCGCTGGTGGTGACGCAGCGCCTGCGCGCGGACGGTCTCGAGCGCCTCCGGCCCCAGCCGGATCGCCTCCCCGGCCACGAACGCGCGCAGCTGGGTCGGCGCGTCCGGGATGACGTCCCGCGCGGCGGCGGCGAGCACCCGTCGCATCCGCAGCGATCCCTTGACCCGCGCCACCGCCGGCGGGTCGAGCCGATTCGCGGTCACCACGTCGACGACATCACCCAGCGAGCGAAGGGTGACCGACTCCTCACCCAGCGAGGGCAGGACCCGCTCGATGTATGCCGTGTAGGCCGCGGACGGCCCCACCACCAGGACGCCGCCGGCCTCGAACCGACGACGCTCGGTGTAGAGCAGGTAGGCCGCGCGGTGCAGCGCCACCACGGTCTTGCCGGTGCCCGGGCCGCCGGTGATCTCCGTGACGCCCTTCCACGGCGCGCGGATGGCCTCGTCCTGGTGGGCCTGGATGGTGGCGACGATGTCGCGCATCTGGCCGCTGCGGCTGCGGGTGAGGGCCGCCATGAGGGCACCGTCACCGACGATGACCATGTCCTCGGGGGCCTCCGGCACCATGAGGTCGTCCTCGACTCCGAGGACCTTTGCGCCGCGGCAGCGCAGCACGCGGCGCCGGATCACGCCCTGCGGGTCGACCGGGGTGGCGCGGTAGAACGGTGACGCTGCGGGCGCCCGCCAGTCGACCACGAGCGGCTCGTAGTCGTCGTCGCGGACACCCAGCCTCCCGACATACCGGATCTCGCGCTCCGCGCCCCGGCCGGAGCGGGGTGGGTGCTCGAGGTCGAGGCGACCGAAGACGAGGCCCTCGTACTGGCTCTCGAGGGAGGCGCGGCGACGGCCCGCGCTGTAGACGAGCGCGTCCCGCTCGAAGAGGCCGGCCAGCTCCTCGTCACGGATGTCGCCGGTGCGGTCGGTGCGGCCCCGGGACAGGCCCTCGGCCTGCACGGCGTCGACGCGCTGGACCGCCTTCACGAGCTCGGCGTGGACACGGTCCACGTGCTGCTGCTCCGCGGCGATCTCGGCGAGCACCTCGGGGGGCTGGGCCTGGCGCCCCGTGGCCGTGGGCCGGTGCTGCTGATCGGAGTCGTTCGCCGTGTCGCTCACATGTCCCCCAGCGGGTCGGTGGTCGTCCACCCCGGCACGTCGACCGCGCGGACCGGGGAACCCAAGAGTCTAGAACCTCAGCCTGAGGTGGCTGGTCAGGGACGCCACGGCGCCGTGCCGGCCACCACGGTGCCGAAAGTTCACCCGCGGTTCTCGGGCCGAAGGGCTTTACGCCGGGCGCCGGTGCTGCCAGAGTGTCCCTCAGCCGGCTTCGCCGGTACGGGCACGACGAGTCGCCGGCTCCCCTCCGGTAGACCCGTGGCCGAGACGTGGCACCCCCGGGAGAACCCCCCCTGCTTCCCGGGGGTGTCACGCGCGGGATGGGGGCCGATACCCTCGGGGCCCGTGAAGGTTCTCGTCATCGGCTCCGGCGCCCGCGAGCACGCGCTGTGCCGTTCCCTCGCCGCTGACCCCTCCGTCGACGCCGTCTGGGCTGCCCCGGGCAACCCGGGCATGGAGCAGGTGGCCCGGTGCCGCCCGCTGCCCGGCGGGGTCACCGACGCAGCAGCGGTCACCGCCCTCGCCGCCGAGGTCGGTGCGGACCTGGTCGTCGTCGGCCCGGAGGCACCGCTGGTGGCCGGCGTGGCCGACGCGCTCCGGGAGCGCGGGATCGCCTGCTTCGGGCCGTCCGCGGCGGCCGCCCGGCTCGAGGGCAGCAAGGCGTTCGCCAAGGAGGTCATGGCGGCCGCCGACGTCCCCACGGCGATGTCGCGGGTCTGCACCCGCCTGAGCCAGGTGACCGATGCCCTCGATGCGTTCGGGGCGCCGCACGTGGTCAAGGATGACGGGCTCGCGGCCGGCAAGGGGGTCGTCGTCACCGACCAGCGCACCCAGGCGCTCGCGCACGCCGCGCACTGCCTGGACACGCACGACCCCGACGACCCGGACAAGCGGGCGCGTGGCACGGCCCACGAGCCGGAGCCCGAGGGCGTCGAGCACCGGGTCGTGGTGGAGGAGTACCTCGACGGGCCAGAGCTGTCGGTCTTCTGCCTCACCGACGGCACCACCGTCGTCCCGCTCGCCCCGGCCCAGGACTTCAAGCGCGCCGGGGAGGGCGGCACCGGGCCGAACACCGGGGGCATGGGCGCCTATTCGCCGCTCGACTGGGCTCCGGCCGACCTGCTCGACGAGGTGGTGACCCGGATCGCCCAGCCCACCATCGACGAGATGCGACGCCGGGGAACCCCCTTCGTCGGGGTGCTCTACGTGGGTCTGGCCCTGACCTCCCGCGGGCCGCGCGTCGTCGAGTTCAACGCACGTTTCGGGGACCCCGACGGACAGGCCTGCCTGGCTCGCCTCGAGACGCCGCTCGGCGGACTGCTCCTCGCCGCGGCCACCGGCGCCCTGGCCGAGCACCCGCCGCTGCGGTGGCGGGAGGACCACGCCGTCACCGTGGTCCTCGCCTCCCGTGGCTACCCCGAGAACCCGCGGACCGGGTTCCCGATCACCGGGCTGGACGACCTCGCCGGGCTCGGCGAGGACGTCTACGTCCTGCACGCCGGCACCAAGCGCACCGCCGACGGCACGCTGGTCTCCTCCGGGGGACGGGTGCTCGACGTGGTCGCCCTCGGCGCCGATCTCGCCCAGGCCCGCGAGCGGGCCTACACCGCTCTCGACACGATCCACCTCGAGGGCGCGCACTGCCGCCGCGACATCGGCCTCGCCGCCGAACGCGGCACCGTCACCGTCCCTTCGCCCTCGGGAGCCTGATCGGTATGCCGTCCGCCTCCACCCAGCGCCCCGCGCCCTCCCTGCCCGGTTACCAGCACCTCTACTCGGGCAAGGTGCGCGATCTCTACTCCCCGCTCGACGACGCCGGCCGGCCCCGCGAGGACCAGCTGCTGCTCGTCGCCTCCGACCGGATCTCCGCCTACGACTTCGTCCTCGACAGCGAGATCCCGGGCAAGGGCGCGGTCCTGACCCAGCTGTCGCTGTGGTGGTTCGAGCAGCTCGCCGACCTCGTGCCCAACCACGTGCTGTCCACCGACGTGCCCGCTGAGGTTGCCGGCCGGGCGGTGCTCGTGCGCCGGCTCGAGATGGTGCCGGTGGAGTGCGTGGCGCGCGCCTACCTCACCGGCGGGGGGCTGTCGGAGTACCAGCAGACCGGCTCCGTCTGCGGGGTGCCGCTGCCGAGCGGTCTGGTCGACGGGTCCCGGCTGCCCGAGCCGGTCTTCACGCCCACCACCAAGGCGCCGCTCGGTCAGCACGACCAGCCGATGACGTTCGCCGAGGTGCAGCAGGAGGTCGGCGGACCCCTCGCCGAGCGCGTTCGGGAGCTCACGGTGCGGATCCTCCAACGGGGCAACGAGATCGCGGCCGACCGCGGCATCCTGCTCGCCGACACGAAGGTGGAGTTCGGGATGGACCGTGCCGCCGGGGGTGACGTGCCCGGCCTCGTGCTCGCCGACGAGGTGCTCACCCCGGACTCGTCCCGCTTCTGGCCGGCCGCTGAGTGGGAGCCGGGGCACCCGCAGGCGTCCTACGACAAGCAGTACGTGCGCGACTGGCTCACCTCGGCCGCCAGTGGGTGGGACCGGTCCTCCGGCGAGGCGCCACCGCCGCTGCCCGAGGACGTCGTCGCCCGCACCCGCGAGAAGTACGTCGAGGCCTACCAGGCCCTGACCGGCCAGCGTTTCGAGTCCTGACCCGCTTCGATCGTCGCCCGTGATCGTTGTGCGGTTCTGGTCGCTGGGGCGGTCAGAACCGCACAACGATTGCGGACAACGATCGGTGCGGCGGGCGCTCGCGGGGTCGGTTACGACTGCGCCGAGCTGTCGTGCTCGGCGCGGGCCTTCAGCCCGGCGGCCTCCAGCTCGAGGTAGCCACGGATCTGGTGCCCGCCGAGCACCGCCCCGAGCCGGCGCAGCGGCCCGCGCAGGCCGAAGGTGAGGTCCAGCCGGGTCCCGCCGTCCTCGGCCGTCAGCACGTGCGACGCGACGAACTGCAGACCGGGGTTGTGCGCCTCCCACGTGAACCGCTGCTCGGGGACCAGCTCGGTGACCGTCCAGACCTGCGCCCGGCCGCGCGGCTGCTGGACCCGGGCCCGGCTGCCGACCCGGAAGGGCCCCCCGTCCACGCGCGTGGCCATGACCACCGAGCGGGTCCACCCCGGCCATCCCTCGACGTCGACGAGCAGCCCCCAGAGGACCCCTGCTGGTGCGGCGACCTGGGCCGTGGCGGTGTAGTCCATGGACGCCGACTCTAGGGGTCCCCGGCCGGCTGGGTGGACCATGGGATTCGGCGACACCGCGCCGAGGTGACAGGATGTCGCGAGCCGGTGGAGCAGACGGCCGGCACGGGGCTGGACCGCGAGTCCGGCACGAGGCGGAAGGGACGCCGATGACGTCCGAGGAGCAGGAGCAGGTGGACCCGGCGCGGGTCTTCAACGAACTTGCTCGGGTCTTCTACGAGCAGGCGGACTACGAGCACGTCTACCAGACGCTCGTGCGGGTGGCCGTCGAGCTGATCTCCGGCTGCGACCACGCCAGCATCTCCACGATGCGGCAGGGCGAGCCGATGAAGACGGCCGCCGCCAGTGACGAGATGGCCGCGCTCATGGACCAGTTGGAGAACGAGGCGGGCGAGGGGCCTTGCATCGACGCGATGCTGGGCGGCGGCTACCAACGTGACGCCGACATCGCGCACAACAGCTCTTGGCCCAAGCTCGGTGCCCTGACGCTCGAGCGCACGCCGGTTCGCGGCATGATCGGCTACCGCATCTTCGTCGACGGCCGCAGCGCGGGCGCGCTGAACCTCTTCTCCGATACCCCCGGTGCGCTGACCCAGGAGGACGCCGACCTGGGCGCGCTGGTCGCGGCGTTCGCCTCGGTCGTGCTCGTCTCCGCGGCCCACGACCACCGCGCACAGACCCTCAAGGACGGCCTCCAGAGCAACCGCGAGATCGGCAAGGCGATCGGGCTGCTCATGGCGACCCACGGGGTGGACGACGAGCAGGCATTCGAGCTGCTGCGGCACCTGTCCAGCACCATGAACGTCAAGCTGGCGGAGGTGGCGCACCGCGTCGTCGAGCAGCAGCGGCACGAGCAGGCGGGCAAGCCCTCCTCGACCGACTGACGACCGGCAGCGGAGCCTGGTTCCCGCTCGGCGGTGGGTCCTGCTCAGCGCTGGGGTCGCGACGCAGGCTCGACGGTGAGCACGTCACCCGGACAGCACCCCAGGGCATCGCAGATCGCGGTGAGTGTGGAGAAGCGGACGGCCTTGGCCCGGTCGTTCTTCAGGACGCTGAGGTTGACGATCGAGACCCCGACCAGGTCGGACAGCTCGGTGAGCGTCATGCCACGCTCCTCGAGCAGCTCGCCGAGATGGCAGACGACGCGGTGGCCGGTCTCGGCGGCGACGGGTTCGGCCGGGCTCACACCAACCCCTCGAGGTCGGCGCGCATGGCCACGCCTCGTCGCCACACGGCCGTGATGACGCCGAGTACGGCGGCGACGCCGAGCCACCACCAGGAGAACCGGGCGTCGGCCACGAGGTCGCCGGCGAGGTCGGAGGTCTCCAGCAGCCACAGCCGCACCGCCTCCCGTCCCCAGTCGCCGACGATCCCCGCCACCAGGACCAGCGCGGTCAGCTGAGTGAGCCGGCGGACGTTGCGGCGGGTGAACGGGTCGCCAGCGCCGGCCGAGCGGACGAGCGCGGCGAGGATCCACAGGCCGAGGGCTCCGGCGAGCGCGGGCAGGGCACGCACGGTCACCCAGGCCCAGCGCTGGCCGAGGCTCGGCCCCCAGAAGGACACCTCGATCTGGGGGTAGCCGTTGAACTCCGCGAGGACGGAGGACATGCCGGTCGGTGACGCCTCGTAGGCCCGGACCATCTCGTCGCTGCGGGACTCCACCGACCCGACCCGGTTGCCCAGCTGGTCCATGACGGGTTCCCCGAGGCGGGGCGCGACCTGGGCCTGCTCGCTCATGATGAAGATCGCGTCGCGCGTGCCGGCCCACCAGTGGGTCTGGTCGGCGCTGAGGAGGCCGAGCCCGTTGGGACCGAGGGTGAGGGCGATGGCAGTCAGCAGCAGGGGGACGGCGGAAAGGCGGAGCAGCCACGACAGGGCGGTCATCCAGCCGGGGCCGTGCCTGGTGCCCGGGGAGGTGACGGGGGAACTGGTGCCAACGCGCATGGCCGCACCGCCTGCCTTATCGAGATTCGTTGTTATCGAGGAACGATAAGACAACCGGCGGACCGGAGCAAGCGGTTTCGGCCGATAGACTGGGCGGGCCGACTCCCCCCTCTCGCTTTCAGGAGCACCTGCATGGGCCACGTCGTCGTCGACGTCATGCTGAAGTCCGAGATCCTCGACCCCCAGGGGCAGGCCGTCGCCGGCGCCCTACCCCGGCTCGGGTTCACCCAGTTCACCGACGTCCGGCAGGGCAAGCGGTTCGTCCTCACCGTCGACGGTGAGGTGACCCGGGAGCACCTGGCCGCAGCGCGCGAGGCCGCCGAGCGGCTGCTGTCCAACCCGGTCATCGAGGACGTCGTCTCGGTGCGCGCCGCCACGGACGAGGACGTCCAGGAGTCCCTGAGGACCACGGGGGCCACCCGATGAGGATCGGCGTCGTCACCTTCCCGGGGTCGCTCGACGACCACGACGCGCTCCGCGCCGTCGCCGCCGTCGAGGCCGAACCCGTGCCGCTGTGGCACGGCGACGAGGACCTGCGCGGGGTCGACGCCGTGATCCTGCCGGGCGGGTTCTCCTACGGCGACTACCTGCGCTGCGGCGCGATCGCCCGCTTCGCACCGGTCATGTCGGCGCTCGTCCCGGCCGCCGAGCAGGGCCTGCCGGTCCTCGGCATCTGCAACGGGTTCCAGGTGCTGTGTGAGTCGCACCTGCTGCCCGGCGCGCTGGTCCGCAACGACCACCGCAAGTTCGTCTGCAAGGACCAGGTGCTGCGGGTCGAGAACGCCGCGACGGCGTGGACCTCCAGCTACACGCAGGGCCAGGAGATCACGGTCGTGTTGAAGAACGGCGAGGGCAGCTATGTAGCTGCCGCCGACGTCCTAAATCGGCTCGAGGGGGAGGGGCGGGTGGTCTTCCGCTACGTCGGGCAGAACCCCAACGGCTCCTACCGCGACATCGCCGGTGTCACGAACGAGCGCGGCAACGTGGTCGGCCTGATGCCGCACCCCGAGCACGCGATCGAGGCGGGATTCGGGCCCTCCACCGACGGGCTCGGCTTCTTCACCTCCGTCCTCACCACGGTGGTGGGTGCCGCATGACCACCGAACCGCAGGCCAGGCCCACCCCCGGCGCGCAGCTCGACACGGTCGAGGCGGCCCAGTCCAGCCCCGGCACCCCCCAGCCGTGGGTCGAGCTCGGGCTCAAGGAGGACGAGTACGCCCGGATCCGCGAGATCCTCGGCCGTCGTCCCACCAGTGCCGAGCTGGCGATGTACTCGGTGATGTGGTCCGAGCACTGCTCCTACAAGTCGTCCAAGGTGCACCTGCGCCAGTTCGGTGAGCTGCCGCCGGAGACCCCGCTCGGCAAGCAGCTGGCCGGCATCGGCGAGAACGCCGGCGTCATCGACATCGGCCAGAACTGGGCCGTCACCTTCAAGATCGAGAGCCACAACCACCCCTCCTACGTCGAGCCCTACCAGGGCGCGGCCACCGGGGTCGGCGGCATCGTCCGCGACATCATGGCGATGGGCGCCCGACCGATCGCGGTGATGGACCCGCTGCGCTTCGGCGCCCTCGACCACCCCGACACCGCGCGCGTCCTGCCCGGTGTCGTGGCCGGTGTCGGCGGCTACGGCAACTGCCTCGGCCTGCCGAACATCGGCGGTGAGGTCGTCTTCGACGAGTGCTACCAGGGCAACCCGCTCGTCAACGCCTTGTGCGTGGGCGCGCTGCGCCACGAGGACCTGCACCTGGCCAAGGCCAGCGGCACCGGCAACAAGGTCGTCCTCTTCGGCGCCAAGACCGGCGGCGACGGCATCGGCGGTGTCTCGGTGCTCGCCTCGGAGACCTTCGCCGAGGGCGAGGGCGCCACCCGCCGCCCGGCCGTGCAGGTCGGCGACCCGTTCGCCGAGAAGGTCCTCATCGAGTGCTGCCTCGAGCTCTACCACGCCGGGGTGGTCGAGGGCATCCAGGACCTCGGCGGCGCCGGACTCTCTTGCGCGACCAGTGAACTCGCCTCCGCCGGTGACGGCGGTATGACGGTCGAGCTCGACCGCGTGCCCCTCCGCGACGCCTCGCTGCGCCCGGAGGAAATCCTCATGTCCGAGTCGCAGGAGCGGATGATGGCCGTCGTCGCTCCCGAGCACCTCGAGCGGTTCCTCGCCATCACCGGCAAGTGGGACGTCGAGGCGACGGTCCTCGGGGAGGTGACCGACGGCGACCATCTCGTCATCACCTGGCACGGCGCGACGATCGTCGACGTGCCGCCGCGCTCGGTGGCCCACGACGGCCCGGTCTACGAACGGCCGCTGGAGCGGCCGGCATACCTTGATGCCTTGCAGCGCACCGGAACCGATGAGCTGCGACGGCCGGCGGACGGCGACGGGATCAAGTCCGACCTGCTCGCGCTGCTCGCGTCGCCGAACCTGTGCGACAAGTCGTGGGTGACCGACCAGTACGACCGGTACGTGCGCGGCAACACCGCGCTCGCGATGCCCGACGACGCCGGTGTGGTGCGCGTCGACGAGGAGAGTGGACTCGGGGTCGCGCTCGCGACCGACTGCAACGCACGCTTCGCCAAGCTCGACCCGTATGCCGGTGCGCAGCTCGCGCTGGCGGAGGCCTACCGCAATGTCGCCACCGCTGGGGCGACCCCGTTGGCCGTGTCGGACTGCCTCAACTTCGGCTCCCCGGAGGACCCGGGCGTGATGTGGCAGTTCGCCGAGGCGGTGCGCGGCCTGAAGGACGGCTGCGCGGCCCTCGGTGTGCCGGTGACGGGCGGCAACGTGTCCTTCTACAACCAGACCGGCGAGACCGCCATCCACCCCACGCCCGTCGTGGCGGTGCTCGGCGTGCTCGACGACGTCGCGCGGCGCACCCCGATCGGGTGGAAGACCCCCGGCCAGGTGATCTACCTGCTGGGCAACACCGCCGACGAGCTGGACGGGTCGGCCTGGTCCGCGGTCGCCCATGACCACCTCGGCGGGTTGCCCCCGGCGGTCGAGCTGGCACGCGAGCGGCAACTGGCCGAGATCCTCGTCAACTCCTCCCGCGACGGGCTCATCGACGCCGCTCACGACCTGTCGGACGGCGGCCTCGCCATCGCCCTGGCCGAGGCCACGCTTCACGGTGGTGCCGGGGCGCGCGTCTGGCTCGACGAGGTCTGTGAGCGCGACGGGATCGACCCCTTCACTGCGCTCTTCAGCGAGTCGACGGCCCGCGCGATCGTGGCCGTGCCCCGCTCGGAGGAGGTCCGGTTCACCGACATGTGCTCCGCGCGCGGGTTCGCCCACGCCCGGATCGGCGTCGTGGACACCGGCACCGACGGCCTCGACGTGCAGGGCCAGTTCCACGTCACGCTCGACGAGCTGCGGGAGGCGCACACCGCCACGCTGCCGACCGTCTTCGGCCGCTGACGGGCCGTCGCCGTCCCGGTGGGCGGACCGGCATACCGATCGGTATGCCCGTCACCGGGCTGCGGTGAGCAACGTCACCCGTGTGCGGGAACCCGTGCTGGAACGGCACCCCCAGGGGTGTCCGCGGCCTGAACGGGAGGTGACGTCTCCGTGACCATCTCGTTATGGTCTTGCGTCGATGTGTCCCTCCGCCCTCGCCTCGTCCACCTGTCCCCCCACCACCCGCGCTGACGCGGCGCCGCCGCGGCAGCCGGCTCCCGCCCCGTGCTCGACGCGGCAGCGTGCTCCCGTGTTCGTCGACGAGACGGGTCGCCGGCGGCGACGGATGGGCGTCCTCGGACTCGCCGTCGCCGTGCCGGCCCTCGCCTTCGCGGGCACGCTCGGGCTCTCGGCGCTCACCGGGCCGCCGGTGAAGCAGCTGTCCCTCCCGGCCGAGCACGCGCATGCCACGGCCTCGCTGGTGTCCGGCCGGCAGCCCGGCCCCGCGGCCGACCACGCGCTGCAGTGGTCGGGCGTGCCGACGTGGGCACCGACGGGCGCGGCCCACGGCCACAACGGTCCCGGCCAGCCCGGCCAGCCGCGCCGGTCCCACCCGGGCAGCCGCTGACCGGATGCTGACCGTCCGGACACCGACCGCCGCACGGGCGGATCGCCGCCGGCAGACCACCCGTCCACGGGCGCACTGGGTGGTGCTGGCGGTGCTGCTCACCGTGCTCGGGCTCTCCCTCGCCGTCGCCGGTTACGTCCACCACTACGGCCACAGCGACTACAGCGGCCCGCCGCCGGGCGCGAGCGGCCAGGTCCCCGCCGAGGTCAGCGAGGGCGGCCCCGTCATCAACGGCGCCGCCACGACGGGGGAGCGCACCGCGACGGTGCAGCCCAAGACGATCGCCCTGACCTTCGACGACGGGCCGGACCCGCGCTGGACCCGCAAGATCCTGCAGGTCCTCGACCGCCACCACGTCCGGGCGACGTTCTTCGTCGTCGGCAGCCAGGTCGCGGAGCACCCCCGGATCGCCCACGAGATCGTCGCGCACGGCAACGAGATCGGGGTGCACACCTTCACGCACGCCGACCTGGCGGCGGTGCCGCCCTGGCAGCGCCGCATGGAGGTGCGCTGGAGCCAGCTGGCGATCGTCGGGGCGACCGGTGAGAGCACGTCCCTGTTCCGGCCCCCGTACTCCTCGGAGAACAACGCCCTCGACGACGCGGCGTGGAACGTCGTCCGCGAAGCCGGTCACCACGGCTACCTCACCGTGCTCACCACGCGGGACAGCCGGGACTGGCAGGGCGACGACGTCCGGCAGATCATGCGCAACAGCGCGCCGCGCGGCACCCACGGACAGGTGGTGCTGATGCACGACGGGGGCGCCCACCGTGGACCGACGGTCGCCGCCCTCGACCGGCTCATCCCCCAGCTGAAGGCCAAGGGGTGGCGGTTCACCACCGTCAGCGATGCCGTCGGCACCGCCGAGCCGATGCGGCAGGCCTCGTGGGGTGACCGGCTCACCGGGCTCGGTCTGATCGGCGCGATCAAGGTCAGCGACGTCGTCGTCCGCATCCTCACCGTGCTGCTGTATGCCGCCGCGGCGCTCACCCTGCTGCGCGCCGTGGTCCTCTTCGTCGCGGCGCGACGACACCGCCGGCTGCGGGCACGCGGCTGGGGCCCGGAGGTGACCGACCCGGTGTCGGTGGTGGTCCCGGCATACAACGAGGAAGCCGGGATCGAGGCGACGGTGCGCTCGCTGCTCGCCTCCGACCACCCGGTGGAGGTGATCGTCGTCGACGACGGGTCCAGCGACCGGACCGCGGCGGTCGTGGAGTCGCTCGACCTGCCCGAGCTCGTACTGGTCCGCACGCCCAACCGGGGCAAGGCGGCCGCGCTCAACACCGGCGTCTCGCACGCCCGGTACGACTACGTGGTCATGGTCGACGGCGACACCGTCGTGGAGCCGGAGACGGTCCGGATGATCGTCCAGCCCTTCAGCGACCCCGGGGTCGGCGCGGTCTCCGGCAACGCCAAGGTGGCCAACCGCGAGGGGCTGCTCGGCCTGTGGCAACACGTCGAGTACGTCGTCGGCTTCAACCTCGACCGGCGCCTGTTCGACCTCGCCGGCTGTATGCCGACCGTGCCGGGTGCCGTGGGGGCGTTCCGTCGTGCTGCCCTCGACCGGGTCGGCGGTGTGGGCGACCTCACCCTCGCCGAGGACACGGACCTCACCATGTCGCTCGCCCGCGACGGGTGGCAGGTGGTCTACGAGGAGTACGCCTGGGCCTGGACCGAGGCGCCGGCGTCGCTCGGGGCGCTCTGGCGCCAGCGCTACCGCTGGTGCTACGGCACCCTGCAGGCGATGTGGCGCCACCGCGGCAGCCTGACCGACCGCGGCGCGAGCGGCCGCTTCGGGCGGCGCGGGATCGGCTACCTGCTGCTGTTCCAGGTGCTCCTGCCGATGTTCGCACCGGTCATCGACGTGTTCGCGCTCTACGGGCTGGTCTTCCTCAACCCGGGCAAGATCATCCTCGTCTGGCTGGCCTTCCTGGCGGTGCAGATGTTCATGGGCTTCGTGGCGTTCCGGCTGGACCACGAGCGGTTGAGGCCGCTGTGGAGCATGCCCCTGCAGCAGTTCGTCTACCGGCAGCTGATCTACCTGGTGGTCATCCAGTCGGTCGTGACGGCCTTCGCCGGGGTCCGGCTGCGCTGGCAGCGGATGGACCGCTACGGCAGCTTCAACGCGCAGCCCGGTGACACGCGGGCCCGTGACGCGCAGGCCCGTGACGGCGTGCCGGTCACGGGCGAAGCAGGGTCTTGATCGCCCGGCGCTCGTCCATGGCTGCGTAGGCCTCGGCGACCTGCTCCAGCGGCAGCTCGAGGTCGAAGACCAGTCCGGGGTTGATCGCGCCGGCCAGCACCTGGTCGCGCAGGGTGGGCAGGTACTGCCGGGCCGGCGCCACGCCGCCCGCGACCCCCACGTTGCGGGAGAACATCTGCCCGATGGGCAGGTCCACGCCGTGGGGCACGCCGACGAAACCGACGGTCGCGCCGGGCCGGGCGGCCGCGATCGCGGTGTCCATCGACTGCCCGGTGCCGACACACTCGAGCACCGCGTCGGCGCCCACTCCGTCGGTGAGGTCCAGGACGGCGGCGACGCCCTCCTCGCCGCGCTGCGCGACGAGGTCGGTGGCGCCGAACTCCTTCGCCACGCGCTGCCGTGGTTCGTGCCGCGACATGGCGATGACCCGGTCGGCACCCCGTCGCGCCGCGGCCAGCACGCCACAGAGGCCCACGGCTCCGTCGCCGACGACGACCACCGTGTCGCCCTCGCGGACGTTCGCGGCCACCGCCGCGTGCCACCCGGTGCCCATCACGTCCGAGCAGGCCAGCAGCGAGGGGATCATCGTGTCGTCCGGTTGCTCTCGCGTCGCGACGAGGGTGCCGTCCGCGAACGGCACCCGCACCGCCTCCCCCTGGCCCCCGTCGACCAGGTGGCCGTTCGCGTCCGGCAGGCCGTAGTTGCCCTTGTTGACGCACGCGGTCTGGATCCCCGCCCGGCAGTGCGGGCAGGTGTTGTCCGAGTAGGTGAACGGTGCGATGACGAAGTCACCGGGGCGCACGCTGCGCACCTCGGAGCCGACCTCCTCGACCACGCCGACGAACTCGTGCCCGATCCGGAACGGCTCGAACTCGTTGACGCCGCGGAAGTACCAGAGGTCCGAGCCGCACACGCACGCCGCGGTCACGCGCACGATCGCGTCGGTCGGGTCGATGAGGCGGGGGTCCGGCTGGTCCCCGAAGCGCAGGTCCCGGGGCCCGTGGATGGTGGTGGCACGCATGCACGACACGGTATGCCGACCCGCGCCCGGGCAGCCGCACCGGCCTCGGTGCGCGGACAGGCCGCGCCCAGCGGGATGCGGTTCACTGGACAGCGGAGCGCAGATCGTGCGGAGCGCAGATCGCGCGGATGGCAGATCGTCTGGAGGAGGAGCTGTCGTGGGTGCCGAAGAAGCCGTGTTGTCCGGACTGGACGAGGTGCGCGGGTGGCAGGAGGACCTCTACCGAGACCTGCACGCGCACCCCGAGCTGTCCCACCAGGAGCAGCGCACCGCCGAGAAGGTGGCGGACAGGCTGGACAAGGCCGGCTACGAGGTGCACCGCGGTGTCGGGGGCACGGGCGTGGTGGGCGTGCTCCGGCACGGTGACGGGCCGACGGTGATGCTGCGCGCCGACATGGATGCGCTGCCGGTCAAGGAGGCGACCGGGTTGCCCTACGCCAGCACCGTGACCGCCACCGACGGCGACGGCAACGAGGTGCCGGTGGCTCACGCCTGCGGCCACGACATGCACGTCACCTGCCTGCTCGGCGCCGCCCAGCTGCTCGCCGACGGCGCCAGCCACTGGAACGGGACCGTGGTGGCGCTGTTCCAGCCCGCCGAGGAGACCGGTGACGGCGCCCGCGGCATGGTCGACGACAACCTCGCCGAGCTGGTCCCGACCCCGGACGTGGCGTTCGCCCAACACATCTTGCCGGCGCCGGCCGGGCAGGTCGGCACGCACGTCGGCGCGGTGCTGTCTGCGGCCGACAGCATGCGGATCACCCTGCACGGCCGCGGCGGGCACGGGTCGATGCCGCAGGCGACCGTGGACCCCGTGGTGCTCGCGGCGATGATCGTCGTGCGGCTGCAGACGGTGATCGCGCGGGAGGTGACGCCGACCGAGACGGCGGTGGTGACGGTCGGCAGCATCCAGGCCGGCACCAAGAGCAACGTCATCCCGGAGACCGCCGAGCTGCAGCTCAATGTCCGCACCTACAGCGACCGGACGCGCAAGACCGTGCTCGACGCGGTGCGCCGCATCGTCACGGCCGAGTGCCGGGCGTCAGCCTGTCCGCAGGACCCGGAGTTCGAGCTGTTCGACCGCTTCCCGCTCACCGAGAACGACAAGGAGGTCACCGAGCGGGTGGCGCAGGCTTTCGGCGGCTACTTCGGCGACCACGCGGAGCCGATGGGGCAGCAGACCGCGAGCGAGGACTTCAGCGACATCCCTGAAGCGCTCGGCACGCCCTACAGCTACTGGGGCGTCGGCTGCATCGACCGCGACGCCTACGCCAAGGCCGAAGCCGCGGGCCGGGTGTCGCAGGACATCCCCGTCAACCACGCGCCGAACTTCGCGCCGGTCATCCAGCCGACCTGTGACACCGGGACACAGGCGCTCGTCGTCGCCGCCCTGGCCTGGCTGGGCCGGTAGCCACCCGTCCCTCCCCGGCGGACGGCGAACCCGCCCTTCTCGACTGACGACCTGCTCTGTGGCGTTTCGCCCTCCTCTCGAGGCCCGAAACGCCACACACGGCGTCGTCGGTCGCGGGTTGGGGCCGCGGCGCGGGTTGGGGGTTGGGGGGCGGGGGCCCCGGGCGGTTGGGGTCGGCGGCGACCAGCGCTCAGCGCAGGCGCCAGCCCTTCATCGGCGGCGGCTCCGGCGACCAGCTCGCGTCGGCATCCGTGAACCGCACCGCCGCGTCGAGGCGCCCCGCCAGCTCCCGCTCGTCGCGGACCCCGGTCGGGAAGGGTGAGCGGGTCACCCGGCGGCGCAGCGCGTCCACGTCGATCGGGCCACCGGAGCCGATCGCCACGAGGTTGCCGAACCGCTTCCCCTTCAACACCTCGTGCGTCGCCACCACGGCGACGTGACCGAGAACCTGCCGCAGGCCGGCCAGGAGGCGCACGGCATACCGCATCCCGGGCTCGTCGGCGACGTTGAGCAGCAGCACGCCGTCCGGCCGGAGCACCCGCCGCACCTGCGTGAACATCTCGACCGTGGTGAGCTCCGGCGGCACCCGGCCGCCGGCGAACGCGTCGACCACGACCACGTCGGCGCTCGCGTCGCGCAGGGCGGCGAGCCCGGTGCGACCGTCCTGCGGGCGCACCCGGATCCGGTGCCGCCGCGGCAGCGGCAGGTCCCGGCGCACCACCTCGGTCAGCTCGGTGTCCGGCTCGAGGACGATCTGCGGGGAGCCCGGCCGCTCTGCGTTGATCCAGCGGGGGAGGGTCAGGCCGGCGCCGCCGACGTGGGTGACCGCGAGGGGTCCGGCCAGCGGCGACGTCGGGGGAGCCGCGAGAGGACTCGGCAGGGTGTCGATGACGGCGGCCAGGTGCTGGACGTACTCGAACAGCAGGTATGCCGGGTCGCTCAGGTCCACGTGCGACTGGGGTGCGCCGTTCACGACGACGGTCGTGCCGCGACCGCGCTCGCGGTCGGGGACCAGCTCGATCCGGGGCGGCTCACTCATCGCGACCCGAGGCTATCCGCTGCCGCGGGCGGGTGCGGTGGTGCGAGGATGGAGCCCGCCGTCCAGCATTCGGGACACGTCCGGCAACAGAAGGGGACATCCGCCGATGAAGTACCACGTCGACTCCGAGGTCGGTCGCCTCCGACAGGTCATCGTGCACCGGCCCGGCCTGGAGATGCAGCGCCTGACGCCGGCGAACAAGGACGCCTACCTCTATGACGACGTGCTGTGGGTGGACCAGGCCCAGCAGGAGCACGACCGGTTCGTCGCGGCCCTCGAGGGGCACGGGATCACGGTGCACATGCTCGACCAGCTGCTCGAGCAGACAGTGGCGATCCCGGAGGCGAAGAAGTACGTCCTCGACGAGTCCCTGGACGAGCGGCTCTACGGCCCGATGGCGATCGACGCGCTGCGCAACATGTTCGACGGGATGAACCCGCACGAGCTCACCCAGTTCCTCATCGGCGGCATCACCAAGCGCGAACTGCTGGAGCGGATCGAGGAACCCCGCTCCGTGGTCATCCATGCCCTCGATGCCGACGAGATGGTCCTCGCGCCTCTGCCGAACCACCTGTTCACCCGCGACACCTCCGCGTGGATCTACGACGGCGTGGCCGTGAACTCCATGCACAAGAAGGCCCGGCGCCGCGAGACGGTGCACTACGAGGCGATCTACCGCTGGCACCCCATGTTCGCCGGCGGCGACTTCCGGCTCTGGTCCGAGGGGCTCGGCGGTGGCCCCGCCACCACGGAGGGCGGTGACATCCTCGTGCTCGGCCGGGGCGTCGTGCTCGTCGGCATGAGCGAACGCACCACTCCGCAAGGCGTGGAGCGCTTGGCCCGAAAGCTGTTGGCGGACGACCGTTCTCGCAAGATCGTCGCGTTGAACATGCCCAAGGCGCGGGCGCTGATGCACCTCGACACGGTCATGACGATGGTCAACGAGGACACCTTCACCAAGTACGCCGGGCTCGGCATGCTGCCCGCCTACACGATCGAGGCGGGCGACAACGACAAGGAGCTCAAGGTCACCGACCACGCGCCGGAGCAGATGCACGACGCGATCGCCGCGGCCCTCGGGCTCGACCGCATCAACGTGCTCACTGCCAGCCAGGACGTGCATGCCGCCGCCCGGGAGCAGTGGGACGACGGGTGCAACGTCCTCGCCCTCGAGCCCGGCGTCGTCGTCGCCTACGAGCGCAACGTCACCACCAACACCTACCTGCGCTCGCACGGCCTCGAGGTCATCACCATCCCCGGCAACGAGCTCGGCCGCGGCCGCGGCGGGCCCCGCTGCATGTCCTGCCCGATCGAGCGCGAGGGTCTCTGAGTGCCCGCTCGCCGTCGCGTGCCCCCCACCGAGGGCCACGACGCGCTGCAGGTATGGCGTGCCGCCCCGGACGCCGCCCCGCGCACCGTCGTGGCCACGGCCGTGCGGTACACGCTCGAGGAGCTGGCCGCCCGGTCACCCGGGCGCAGCGTCGAGGTGCGGGTGCCGCCCTTCGGCGCCGTGCAGTGCATCGCGGGGCCACGGCACACCCGCGGCACCCCGCCCAACGTCATCGAGACCGACGCCCGGACCTGGCTCGACCTCGTGGTCGGCGCCCGCACCTGGGACGACGCGAAGCAGGGGGGCACCGTCCGCGCGAGTGGTCAACGCGCCGACCTGGCCGACCGCCTGCCCCTCTTCCCCTGATTCGCGACTGAACGCCGACCGGACTGCGACAGTTGCTGGCGGTGGGCGATTCCCGGTTCGCCGATCACCAGCAACTGTCGTCGGTGTGAGCTCAGCGTCGCTTGCGGTCCCAGTGCTTGAACCCCGCCGCCTTCGCTGCGTCCTCCGACTGGAACCACACGTCGGCGCGGTTGGCGTAGGACGGTGAGTCCTCGGTGTGGAACAGCATGGAGCCGGCGTTGCCCTTGACCGTCCAGCCGACCGGTCCGGCGCCCTCCTCGTCCGGTTCGGCGGACCCGACACCGTACGGGCCCGGTTCGATGGCGCCGGTCTCGGCAGGTGCCGTCGGGAGAGCGGTCTCCTCGGTCGGGATCGCCTCCGGCGGCATCGTGTCTGCCGGCACGTGTTCGACCGGCATCTGTTCGACCGGCGCCTGCTCGACCGGGGGTTCCTCCACCAGCGGCGGCTGCTGGTACCGCGCCTGCTGCGGCGGGGCCTGCTCGACCGGGGCCTGCTCGACCGGTGGCTCCTCCACCAGCGGCGGCTGCTCGTAGCGCGCCTGCTGCGGCGGGGCCTCCTCCACCGGAGCGTTGCCGTACGGGTCGTGCACGGCCCTGCCCTCGGCGGGCGCCGTCGTCCCGGCGTCTGGCGTGGTCGGCGTGGTGCTCGGCAGGTTGATCTGCCCCGATCCGGCCGGGCCGAGGTCCGCCTGGTTCTGCGTGCCGGACACGCTCTGTCGGTAGGTCCCCGAGCCACCCGAGGACGACGTGCCCATGCCCTCGGAGCCGGCGTGCGCCGCCGGCGCCTCGGGGGTCTCCTGTGGAGGGGCCTGCGGGTCGGGCGCACCCCACTCGCCGTGTCCGCGCTCTCCGTGGCCCATGCCGACCGACGGAGCCGTTCGGTCGCCGAGGTCCTGCGCCGCGGTCGCCGGGGTCTGGCCCGTGTCGGTGCCCCGACCCGGTTCCTGGACTTCTTGGCCGGCCGGCTCGGCGAACCCGCTCGTGCCGCCGCCGGTCACGTCCGTTGAGCCGTCTGCGTAACGCTGGCCGAAGTCGCCCTGCGCCGCGGACACCTCCTGCGCGGGTGTGGCGCCGTGGGCCTCGATGGGCTCCTGCGCCTGCGCCGGCTCCTCCGGAACCGCCGCCTCCTCCGGAACCGCCGGCTCCTCCGGAACCGCCGCCTCCTGCGGCTCGGCAGCCGGTGCCGGTTCCGCCGGCGCGCGTTCGCCGGCCAAGTCCGTCGCCGAAGGCACTGCCGAGGAGTCGTGGCGGGTCGGTGCCTCTTCAACGGGCTCCACCGGGGCCTCGGCCACCGGCTCGGCCGGAATCACCGGCTCCTCCGGCGGTGCCTCTTCAACGGCCTCGACCGGAGCAGCCGTCGCCTCGTCGGCCGTCTGGTCGTAGGGCTCGTCGGCCCGGCGCCCCGTCTCCCCGCGGTGAGTGCTCGTGTCCGCGCGGGTGGCTCCACCGGCCTGCTGCCGGGGGCGTGGCTCCTCCGGGGCCCCGGGGGCCGCCTCACCGGTCCCGGACGGCGCCACCTCGCGACGCTCGTCCTCGGGAGGCGTCACCTGCTGCGCTCCACCCTTGGTGCGGAGCATCGACCACACGATGATCGCAATCAGGATGAGGAACAGGGCGAGCACGATCCATTTCCACATGCGCAGGACCCCTCTCTCGGTCACCACCACGTCAGCGGCCCACCGGGTCCGATGGGCCCTCGCGTGTCACCCTACGCGCTGGGCCGGGCCCCAGCCCGACAGCGCAGCGCCCGTTCGTCAGCACGGTGCGGCTGCGCCGCGGCGCGAGGGTTCGGAGCCCGCGGCGTCATCGCTTACCGTGGTGGGGTGAGTCCGCAGCAGTACCCGATCCGTCGCGCCCCGAGTTTCGCCGCCTTCATCGGCACCGGGGCCGTGCTCGGGTTCGTGATCGGGGCCCTCGTCTCCGTGTTCGGCCCACCGACGCCCGACTACAGCAGCGGCTCGACCCTGCTCTTCATCGGCGTCGCCTGCGCCGTCGTCGGTGCCCTCATCGCCGGTGCCCTGGCGGTCGCCCTGGACCACCGTTCCGTGAAGAAGTGGGAGCGCCTGCAGCAGCTCGCGGAACGCTCGACGCACACCGACTGACCGCCTCCGCCCCTGCCCCGGCGGGCCCTGCCCGACGGACCAACCGACTGACCACCCCGTGTGTGGCGTGTCACGCCGGAACGACCCTGCGAAACGCCACACACCGGGTCGTCAGTCAGGGGAGGGGCAGCGCCGAGGTCGCACACTGACGCGTCCGGACCCCCACCCGCCCTGTGGAACACTGGATCCCGTGGCACGCGGCGACGGACGGCTCTCCCATGACCTGCTCCCCGGCGAGAAGGCCCCCCAGGACGCCTGCGGGGTCTTCGGCGTATGGGCACCCGGCGAGGAGGTCGCCAAGCTCACCTACTTCGGCCTCTACGCGCTGCAGCACCGGGGCCAGGAGTCGGCCGGCATCGCCGCCTCCGACGGGCATCGGATGCTCGTCTACAAGGACATGGGGCTGGTCTCCCAGGTCTTCGACGAGAACGCCCTCGGCACGCTGAAGGGCCACATCGCCGTCGGCCACTGCCGCTACTCCACGACCGGCGCCAGCGTCTGGGAGAACGCCCAGCCCACGCTCGGCGGCACCCACGGCAGCACCGTGGCACTCGCGCACAACGGCAACCTGATCAACTCTGCCGAGCTGCGGGAGATGCTCGAGGACCGGCACGGCCACAGCGCCGACCAGCTCGCCGGCGAGCTCGGCCGCGGCAACACCACCGACACGGCGCTGGTGACGGCGCTGCTGACCAGCGACCCGGACCGGCCGCTCGAGGCGACCGCCATGGACCTGCTGCCCAAGGTGCGCGGCGCGTTCTGCTTCGTGTTCATGGACGAGCACACCCTGTATGCCGCGCGCGACCCGCAGGGCATCCGTCCCCTGGTCCTCGGTCGCCTCGAGCGCGGCTGGGTGGTCGCCAGCGAGACCGCCGCGCTCGACATCGTCGGTGCCAGCGTGATCCGCGAGGTGGAGCCGGGTGAGCTGATCGCCATCGACGCCGACGGGTTGCGCAGCCAGCGCTTCGCCGAGGCCAAGCCGAAGGGCTGCGTCTTCGAGTACGTCTACCTGGCCCGGCCCGACACCACCCTCGCCGGGCGCGCGGTCAACGACGCCCGGGTCGAGATGGGCCGACAGCTCGCCCGGGAGCACCCGGTCGAGGCCGACATGGTGATGCCCGTGCCGGAGTCGGGCACGCCCGCGGCGATCGGCTACGCCCAGGAGTCCGGGCTCCCCTACGGCCAGGGCCTGGTGAAGAACTCCTACGTCGGGCGCACCTTCATCGCGCCCTCGCAGACCATCCGCCAGCTCGGCATCCGGCTCAAGCTCAACCCGCTGCGCGAGGTGATCAAGGGCAAGCGCCTGGTGGTCGTGGACGACTCCATCGTGCGCGGCAACACGCAGCGGGCGCTGGTGCGAATGCTCCGGGAGGCGGGGGCCGCCGAGGTGCACGTGCGGATCTCCAGCCCGCCGGTGCGCTGGCCCTGCTTCTACGGCATCGACTTCGCCACCCGGGCCGAGCTGATCGCCACGGGGATCGACACCGACGGGGTGCGCTCCAGCATCGGCGCCGACAGCCTGGGCTACATCAGCACCGAGGGCATGATCGCTGCCACCGAGCAGCCCCGCGACCGGCTGTGCACGGCCTGCTTCACCGGGGAGTACCCGATCGGGCTGCCCGAGCGTGCCGGCAGCGAGTCCACCGGCCTGCTCGACCTGCAGCTGCCGGTGCAGACCGACGGCGCCGACCCCACCGATGTCGGCACGCTCGACGTCGAGGGTGTTGCCACCACGGCCGGGGCCGGTGCCGCCGACGCCCTGCGGCGGCCCTGACACCCACGCCACACCCCTGACCAGTCGAGTCGAGAGAGCGGTATGACGTCCCAGCAGTCCGAGCAGCCGATCACCTACGCCTCCGCCGGTGTCGACGTCGAGGCCGGGGATCGGGCCGTCGAGCTGATGAAGGCCTCGGTGCGCTCCGCGACCCGCCCGGAGGTCCTCGGCGGCCTCGGTGGCTTCGCGGGCCTGTTCGACGCCTCGGCGATCGCCCGGATGACCCGCCCGGTGCTGGCCACCAGCACCGACGGCGTCGGCACCAAGGTCGCCATCGCCCAGGCCATGGACGTGCACGAGACGATCGGCTACGACCTGGTCGGGATGGTGGTCGACGACATCGTCGTGTGCGGCGCCGAGCCGCTGTTCATGACCGACTACATCGCCACCGGCTCGGTGGTGCCCGAGCGGATCGCCTCGGTCGTCGCCGGCATCGCCGACGCCTGCCACGCCGCCGGCGTCGCGCTGGTGGGCGGGGAGACCGCCGAGCACCCCGGCCTGCTGGACCCCGACGAGTACGACGTCGCCGGCGCCGCCACCGGTGTGGTGGAGTATGCCGACCTGCTGGGTCCCGAGCGCGTCGTCGCCGGGGACGTGGTGCTCGCCCTCGGTTCCTCCGGGCTGCACTCCAACGGCTACTCGCTGGTTCGGCGGGTGGTCGACCACGCCGGGTGGACGCTGGACCGGCACGTGCCCGAGCTCGGTCGCACCCTGGGTGAGGAGCTGCTCGAGCCGACCCGTGTCTACACCAAGGACCTGCTCGCGCTGATCCGCACCGACGGCATCGACGTGCACGCGATGAGCCACGTCACCGGCGGGGGACTGGCGGCCAACCTCGCGCGGGTCCTGCCGCCGGGGCTCCTGGCGACGGTGGACCGTGGCTCGTGGTTGCCGGCGCCGGTCTTCGGGCTCGTCCGCGACCTCGGCCACGTCCCGGTCAGCGACCTCGAGCGCACCCTCAACATGGGGGTCGGCTTCGCGGTCGTGCTGCCGGAGGCGCAGGCCGACCACGCGATGGACGTGCTGCGCGGCCGGGGCCTGGCCGCGTGGGTGCTCGGCCACGTCCGCGACCTCGACGGGCCGGCCGCCACCGGCACGCCGGGCGGTTCGGCCGCCGACTCCTCCGGCGAGGTGGTGCGCGGCGCGAAGGGGGTCGACGGCGGTGCCGTGAAGGTGGTCGGCCGCCACCCCCGCTAGCCGCTCGTCGCGCCGATGCTCCGCCGCGGGGCCCCCGCTCCGGGACCCCTCATCCGCACCGATCATATTGTGACGTTCTGGTCGCTCCAGCGACCAGAACGTCACAATGATTCGGCACGACGATCGACGGGCACCAGCACGAGCAGCGGACACCTCGACCGGCCTGCACGACAACTGACGGCACCGCGATCGATCAGACGCGACCATCCGGGACAACGGGCACGCGTCAGGAACATCCGGGCAGGCGCCAACCCACCAAGACAGGATCGATGTCCGGATGGGGGGTGAACGGCTCAGCGCTCGCCCGAGGCCCACTTCCCGTAGTCGTCGTAGTCGTCCTCCGGCGAGGAGTCGGCGTGCTCCGCCGGGTCCTCACGTGACGTCGATGCTCCGTGCAGCTCGCGCTCGAGTGCGCTCAGGTCGGTGTCGGGAGAGAAGTACTTCAACTCCCGGGCGACCTTCGTCTGCTTGGCCTTCGCTCGGCCGCGCCCCATGGCGTGACCCCCTCATGCGGTCTGCCGGGACAGCATCGCCCGCTGGGAGAACCAATGGCTCCCTCAGCCCGCGGAGCAGCCCCGGGAATCTCGTGTATTCGTGGACCCCACGCTACAGGAATCTGCGGCGATCGGCCTCCTCGGCACCCCGGTCGGAGCGACGCTCTCAGCGAAATCTCAGGTGTGCGCGTGCCGGTGCCCCTCCGGGAGCCAGATACGGGCCGGATTCCCGACCGTGGCCATCCGTTCCTCGGCGAGGTGGTCGGCGGCGACGGCCGGCGACAGGCCCTGCTCGGCGGCCCGCTCCAGCACCGCCAGCGTCGCATCGAAGATGCCGGTCACCCGCTGCTTGGCCCGCTCGAAGTGGAAGCCGTGCAGCTCGTCGGAGACCTGGATGACGCCACCGGAGTTGACCAGGAAGTCGGGTGCATAGGTGATGCCGCGGGCGAGCAGCTGCGCCGCCGTCCCCTCGGCGCCCTCGACGACGAGCTGGTTGTTCGCCGCGCCGCAGACGACCGACGCGTTCAGCGCCTCCACCGTCGCCTCGTCCAGGGCTCCGCCCATCGCGCAGGGCGCGTAGACGTCGAGGTCGGACTTCACCAGCGTCTCGGCGTCGTCGACGACCTCGATCTGCGGGTACTGCGCGCTCAACGTCTCCACCGCGGCCGGGTTGACGTCGGTGACGACCACCTCGGCGCCGTCGTCCACGAGGTGCCCGGTGAGGATCCGGCCCACCTTGCCGACGCCGGCGACGCCGACGGTGCGCCCCTTCAGCGACCGCTCGCCCCACAGGTGCTGGGCGCAGGCCCGCATCCCCTGGTAGACCCCGTAGGCCGTGAGCACCGAGGAGTCACCGCAGCCCCCGTTGACCTCGCTGCGCCCGGTCGCGAACCGCGTCTCCCGCCCCACCACGTCCATGTCGGCCACGTAGGTGCCCACGTCACAGGCCGTGATGTAGCGCCCGCCCAGACTCTCCACGAACCGGCCGTAGGCACGCAGCAGCGCCTCGGACTTGTCCGTGCGGGGGTCCCCGATGATCACCGCCTTGCCGCCGCCGAGGTCGAGTCCGGCCAGCGCGTTCTTGTAGGACATGCCGCGCGAGAGCCGCAGCACGTCGGCGAGCGCGTCCTCCTCGGACTCGTACGGGTAGAACCGGGTCCCGCCCAGCGCCGGCCCGAGGGCGGTGCTGTGGATGGCGATGATCGCGCGCAGGCCGGTCGTGCGGTCGTGGCAGTAGGCGACCTGCTCGTGGTCGGAGCCGAACGCCGAGGCCTTCGACAGTGAGTTCCAGACGGTCACGGTGGTGACTCCTTTGTCCTCGTGTCCTCAAACGAGCAGCGACCTCGCAGGAGCCGCGAGACCACCGCTGTGGCGCGGGTCACGCGCCGTGACCTCAGCGTATGCCGTGAGCTCACCCGTGCAGGTCGTCGTCCCCGCCGTGCCCCTTGAGTCGCTTCACGAGGTAGCTGATGCCGGCCAGGATCAGCACGATGAGCACGATCCCCCACGCGAGGATCGACGGCGGCACCGGCCAGCTCATGCCCTTGCCGGAGTCGTTGCTGGCCGCAGCCGGGGCGGAGGAGGACGGCTGCGGAGAGGCGGCGGAGCGGCCGGCCGGCGCGCTGGCCGAGGTCGAGGCACCGGGAGCGAGCGGAGTGGCGGTCGCGCCGGACGGCTTGGCGTCGGCGCCGGCGGCCCCCTTCTGCGCGGTGAAGGAGAAGCTGCCGGAGACGACGTGTCCGTCGTCGGAGGTGACGCGGTAGTCGACGGTGTACTTCCCCGCCGGCGCGCCGGGCGCCAGCTGCTGGCGGACAGTGCTGCCGTCGATGACCGGCTTGCCTTGCTGGGCCGGACCGTTCGGACCCGACACGATCACCTGGGTGCCGAGCTTGAGGGGCGGCTCCTCGAAGATCAGCTGCACCTCGCCGGGCAGCTGCCCGATGCTCGCGCCGCCGGCCGGCACCGTCCTGATGAGCACGTCGTGGGCCGAGGCCGGCGGGGCGGTCGCGGTCTGGAGGGCCGTCATACCGCCGAGGACGGCGAGCACGGCCAGGGCGAGGAGGGCGGAACGGGCCCGCGCACCCAGCGAGGCACACGCAGCGGGGGAGGACGGGGAGGAGGGGCTCACCCGGCCAGCGTAGGAGGGGTCCCCGTGACGATCACGTCGGCCCGGGCGCGGGTGGCGCGCACGAGGGCGGCGTTGGCCTCGTCGCTGCCGGTGGTGCGCGCCCACGCCTCGGTCGCGGAGCGGCCGTAGCTGCGGTGCCGGGCGGCGAGGCGTTCGAGGCGCACCGTGTCGTCGAGCTCGACGTACCAGACCTCGTCGAGCAGGCCACGCACCGCGCACCACGGCGGCTCGGGCAGGAGCAGGTAGTTGCCCTCGGTGACGACCAGCGGGGTGGTGGGCGGCACCGGGACGGCGCCGGCGATCGCGTCCTCGATCTCCCGCCGGAACTCCGGCGCCCAGACCAGCTGCCCCGGCTGGTCGCGGAGCCGGCGCAGCAGCGCGACGTAGCCCGCGGCGTCGAAGGTCCGCGGCGCGCCCTTGACGTCCACCAGGCCGAGCTCGGTCAGGGCCGAGTGGGCGAGGTGGAAGCCGTCCATGCCCACGAGCACGGCGCCGGGGACGGCGGCGACCACGGCCTCGGCCAGGGTCGACTTGCCGGCGCCGGGGGGACCGGTGATCCCCAGGATCTTGCGGCCCTCGCCGCAGGCGAGCTCCCGCGCCCGCTGCAGCGCCTGGTCCGGGTCGAGCTCGGTCACGCCGCGAGGGTAGCCGTCCGTTTCCCTCACGACCGGACACGCGTTGCGAGTCCGCTGTCCGGCGGCTCAGAGGCCCTTGACCCCCGCGACGACCTTGGTGAGCGACTCCTTGGCGTCGCCGAAGAGCAACATCGTCTTGGGGTCGTACAGCAGCTCGTTCTCGATGCCGGCGAAGCCGGGCCGCATCGAGCGCTTGAGGAAGACGACCTGCTGGGCGGCGTCGACGTGCAGGATCGGCATGCCGTAGATCGGCACGCCGGGGGTGGTCTTGGCGGCCGGGTTCACCACGTCGTTGGCGCCCACCACGAGAGCCACGTCGGCGGTGGAGAACTCGGGGTTGACCGCGTCCATCTCCTTGAGCACCTCGTAGGGCACGTTGGCCTCGGCGAGCAGGACGTTCATGTGCCCGGGCATCCGGCCGGCCACCGGGTGGATGGCGTAGAGCACCTCGATGCCGCGAGCCTCCAGCAGGTCGGCCAGCTCGCGGATCGTGTGCTGGGCCTGGGCGACGGCCAGGCCGTAGCCGGGCACCATGATGACCTTGCGGGCATAGCCGAGCAGGATCGCGACGTCCTCCGGCGAGCCGGAGCGCACCGGCCGTTCCTCCCCGGGACCGGTCGGGCCGCCCGCCTTCTGCCGGAACGCGCCGAAGAGGGTCGCCGAGAGCGATCGGCCCATCGCGGCGGCCATCAGCCGGGTGAGGATCGTGCCGCTGGCGCCCACGAGCGTGCCGCCGATCAGCAGCAGCACGTTGCCGAGGACGTAGCCACTGGCCGCCACGCACAGGCCGGTGAAGGCGTTGAGCAGCGATATGACGATCGGCACGTCGGCACCGCCCACCGGCAGCACGAACAGCACGCCGACGGCCAGCGCGACCAGGGCGAGGACGATGAGCAGAAGCGGGTGGATGCTCGAGTCGCTCCAGGCGTCGACCACGACGAGGACGGCGAGGGCCACCCCTGCGAGCAGGCCGACGCCGAAGACGTACGGCCCGCCGGGGAAGGTGACCGGCCGGGTGGCCATCAGCTCCTGCAGCTTGCCGAAGGTCAGGCAGGACCCGGAGAACGAGATCGCGCCCACGAGGATGGTGAACGCACCCGCGCCCGCGGCGACCAGCGCCGCGCCCGAGGAGGCCGTGTTGCTGAGCCCGGTTCCACTGAGCTCGAGCCCGGCGACGAGCGCCGCGGCTGCCCCGCCGACACCGTTGAACAGCGCCACCAGCTGGGGCATCTGGGTCATCGCCACGCGTCGCGCGGCCGGCACGCCGAGCGCGGCGCCGACCACCATGGCGCCGAGGATCCAGCCCAGGTGGTGCAGGTCGTAGGACAGGAACGTGACGAGGACCGCGAGCACTCCGCCGGCGGCGCCGATGAGGTTGCCACGGCGGGCGGTGCCGGGGGCGGACAGCCCCTTGAGCGCGATGATGAAGCAGACGGCCGCGATGAGGTACCCGAGCAGCGTGACGTTGAGGGGGAGCAGTGCCATCAGCGGCCGCCTCCCGGCTCGCTGCCCTCGGACCGGGGTGCGGCTCCCGGCCGCGCCCGGCCCTTGAACATCTCGAGCATCCGGTCGGTCACCACGAAGCCACCGACGATGTTGACGGTCGCCAGGACGACGGCGAGGACGCCGAGGGCGAGCCCCACGGTCGAGGTCGTCTCGCCGGTGGCGACGATGGCACCGACGAGGATGACGCCGTGAATCGCGTTGGCACCGCTCATCAACGGCGTGTGCAGGGTGGTCGAGACCTTCGAGATGACCTCGAACCCGACGAACACCGCGAGCACGAAGATGGTCAGCAGGGCGATGTCGGTCATGTCGGGGTCCCCGCGAAGTATCGGAGGCCGGGGTCCCCGCGAAGTATCGGAGCGAAGCGGAGAACTTCGTGGGGTGGCAGGGCAGCGGAGAACTTCGTGGGGTGACTCATTGCTCCTCCTCCAGCAGCTTCGCCGTCGGCGCGTGCCGCACGACGCCGTCGTGCGCGAGGCAGGCCGCGTCGAAGATCTCGTCCTCCAGGTCGAGCCGGAAGCCGTCCTCCGAGAGCCCGAGCGCGAGCAGGCTCGTGATGTTCTTGGCGTAGAGGCGGGACGCGTCGACCGGCAGGGTCGAGGGCGCGTCCGCCATCCCCACCAGCTGTACGTCACCGACCGCCGTGGTCTGTCCGGCGACCGACCCCTCGACGTTGCCGCCGCTCTCGGCGGCGAGGTCGACGACCACGGAACCGGCCGGCATACCGGCGAGCATGTCGGCGGTGACGAGCAGCGGTGCGGGACGGCCCGGCACGGCAGCGGTGGTGATGACCACGTCCGCCTTCGCCAGGTGTGGCGCCAGCGCCTCCTGTTGCCGGCGCGCCCGGTCCGCGGCCATCTCCCGCGCGTAGCCGCCCGACCCCTCCTGGGCGTCCAGCCCCAGGTCCAGGAAGGCGGCGCCCATGGACCTGACCTCGTCCGCGGAGGCCGGGCGCACGTCATACGCCTCGACGACCGCACCGAGCCGCTTGGCGGTCGCGATCGCCTGCAGGCCGGCGACGCCCGCGCCCAGCACCAGCACCTTCGCCGGCCGCACCGTGCCGGCCGCGGTCATGAACAGCGGGAAGAAGCGCGGCAGTCGCGTCGCTGCCTCCAGCGCGCAGCGGTAGCCGGCCACGAGCGCCTGTGACGTCAGCGCGTCCATCGACTGCGCGCGCGAGATGCGGGGGATGAGCTCCATCGCCAGCGCACTGATGCGCCCGTCCCGCAATGCCCGTATGCCGGGGAGCTCACCGGCCCCGGTCACGAACCCCGCCGTCGCGGTCCCCTCGCGCAACCGCTGCACCTGCTCCGGCAGCAGCGGTCGGACGTGCAGGACCAGTTCGGCGTCGGTGAGCACGTCCCCGACCTGGACCTCGGCGCCGGCGGCCTCGTAGTCGGCGTCCTTGGCGAGCGCCCAGGTGCCGGCGCCGGACTCGACGACGACGGTGTGGCCGCTGTCGACCAACGGCGCCACGGCGTCAGGCGTGAGCGCGACCCGGCGCTCGCCGGGGCGGGTCTCGGCGGGGACGACGATGCGCACCAGAACTCCTTCCGCTCGCGTGGCACGACAAGCGTGCGCCCTCACTCTGCCAGCGAGTGGGCGTTTGCGGGGAGATCTTTGCCGGCGCGCGGCCCGGCGCCCTCCTGCGGATCAGCCGAAGGTGGTCCTCAGGTGGGCCCCGATCTGCCGCTGGGCGTCCCGGGCCTTGTCGAGAACCGTTGCGGCGCCGAGGAAGTCGTGCGGGACGCCGGCGTAGTGCAGGTGCGCGGCCAGCGTCCCGGCCTCCCGGAGCCGCTCGGCGAAGGCCTGACCCTGGCTGCGCAGCGGGTCGCGCTCGACCGTGACCACCACGGTCGGCGGCATCGCGGCGAGCCGCGGCACCGGCAGGTCGAGCAGGTTCATCCGCGGGTCCCGCAGCGAGTCGGTCGTGCCGTGGAAGGCGTGGGTGAGGCACCAGGACAGCAGCGGCCGGTTGAGCGGGCGCGCGTCGGCCGAGTCCTGCATCGACTCGCCGTACTGCGCTGTCGTGGTGAGGGGGTGCACCAGGACCTGCGTGGCCGGCATACGTTGGTCGTTCTCGAGCAGGGTGAGGCTGGCGGCGGCTGCCATGGTGGCGCCCACGCCCTCGCCCCCGACGGCGACCCGGCTGGGGTCGCCGCCGACAACGTCGGCGCTCGCGCAGGCCCAGCGGTAGGCGGCGAGCACGTCGTCGAAGGCGGCCGGGAAGGGGTGCTCCGGGGCGAGCCGGTACTCGGGGGCGATGACGAGCGCCTGGGTGGCGTTGGCGAGGCCGCGGCAGGAGGCGTCATAGGTGGGTGTGTCGCCGAAGACGAAGCCGCCGCCGTGTGCCCATAGCAGCACCGGCAGCCCAGCGCCGTCGCTGGCCCTCGGGTGGTAGACCCGCAACGAGAGCGCCACACCGGAGGGGTACTCCACGGCCTTGGTCTCGACGTGCGCGACCTCCTCGGGCTCGGTGGCCCGGTCGAGTTTCTTCGCCCGGGCGCGCACGGCGTCGGCCAGTGTCGGTTCGGCCCGCGCCACGTCGGGCGTCTGCAGCTCCGGCGTGCGCGGCATCAGGGAGGCGTAGGCGTCCAGCAGGCCCTGCGCCTGCTCGTCCAGCAGGCCGGAGGCGTCCGTGGCGAGGCGCCTCAACCGCCCCGAGGCCAGGTCGCGCAGCTTGTCCAGGGGCGCGGCCAGCACGCCGGCACCCTGCTCCTTGACGCCCTCGTCCGGGGCGTGCGGATGGGCCCGCGTCGGGGCGTTGCGCTTGGCCTCGGTGAAGGTGTGGCCGAGCTGGCCCATCTGTGCGCTGCCGACGTGCCGCCGAAACGGCGGGAGCATCTCGTGCTCCTCCTCGGGGGCGTGGTGGCGCACGTCGCGGATCAGCTCGAGCAGCGCGTCCTCGAACTTCTCGTCCCCCGGATCGGCACCGTCGAGGGTGGTGACGTGCTTCTTCATGTCGGCGTGGTCGTCGTGGGCCTCCTCGGAGTCCTCGACCATTCCGACCTCGACGAAGCCCGGGTACATGACCGTCTCCTCGCCGTACGCATGCAGCGCCAGCTCGTAGCTCACCTGGTCGGCCAGAGTGCGCCGGTCGCCGCGGCCGGCCTCGAGGTGCTGGAACTGTCGCTCGACGACCGCGTGGTCGTCGGCCACCAGGCGGTCGAGGTCGCCGGGCAGCGGCGCGTCGGGGGCGGGGGTGGTCACAGGATGCTCCTTCGGTCACCGGCGGTTGCCGTGGCCGGTACCCATCGAGTACCGCCCTATGCCGTGCCGAACGAGAGGACCGGAGGCGTCATAGTCGGATGGCGGCAAGCCGCGGAATCTCCGACCACGCTCGCTCCGCAAAGTGGGGGTCGAACATCGCGTGCATTCCGCCCGTGTGCCAGAAGACGATCGGCTCGGCCAGCTCCTGCTTCTTGGCGCGGTCGATGACCGCCGCCACCGCCTTCGCGCTGTAGACCGGATCGACGACGATCCCTTCCGTGCGCGCAAGCAGGTCAACCGCCTCCATGGTGCCGTCGGCAGGAAGGCCATACCCCTCGCCGAGGTAGTCCTCGGTGAGGTTGATGTCTTCCCGGCGCAGTTCAGGGTGTGCCTCGAGAAGCCTCGCCCCGCCCTGGGCGAAGGAGAGGTACTGCCCCGCCACGTCGTCATACACGTCCTTGGCCACGACCACACCAAGCAGCTCGGTGCTCGCGCCCGTGAGCTTCCTGCCCAGGGTGAGGCCCGCGTGAGTGCCTCCGGACGAACTGGCGTGCACGATGCTGCCGAGGGGTCTTCCGTGCGCACTCATCTGCTGCTGCAGTTCAACGAAGGCCATCGCGAACCCCAGGCAGCTGCGCTCTGACGCGCACCCGATGGGCAGTCGGTACACGTTCTCTCCCGAGGCGCGGAGCTCCTCCACGACGGCCGAAGCGCGCTCCGCGAGCTCAGCCCAGCTTACGTCGCCGACGAAGCGCAGGTCTGCCCCGAAGAGGCCGTCGAGCATGAGGTTGCTCACCGGAGTGCGAGGCTCGTCATGGCAGAGCACGAGCGTGCAGCGCAGCCCGATGGCGGCCGCAGCCGCGGCAACCGCGCGAGCCGCGTTCGACAGCCGTGATCCTTCAACGACCAGGTGCTCAGCGCCCTGACCGACGGCGTGGGCAAGTTCCACCTCGAGCTTGCGGACCTTGTTGCCAGCCAGTCCGATCGAACCGATGTCGTCGCGCTTGCACCAGACTTCGGCGCCCACGTGCTCGCTGAACCGCTCGAGCAGCTGCACCGGCGAGGTGAAGCCCCGCAGATCCAACCTCGGCAGGGTGGCGAGTCGGTCGAGTGGGCTCACATGGGGCTCCAGCTGCTGGGTGGCCCGGGTGGTGTCAGATGCCATGCAGCAAGGGTAGGTGGACCCTCGCTGTCCCCGATTGCCAATTGCTGCCGCTAAGGTGCTCTTGTGCGCAACGATCATGCCTTGGACTCGATTGATCGAGCAATCATTGCCGAACTCAGCGAGGACGGGCGGCTGAGCAACACCGAGCTCGCGCGGCGGGTGCGGTTGACGCCCGCGCCGTGCCTGCGGCGGGTCCAGCGGTTGGAGCGTGCTGGAGTGATTCGTGGCTACCACGCGGCGATCGATCCCAAGTCCACCGGACGAGGGTTCGAGGTGATCGTCTCGGTGGACATCGCGGTGAACGACGGACCGACGATCGAGGACTTTGAAGCGGCCGTGGCGGAGCTGCCCGAAGTTGTCGAGGTGCGCCGCATGTTCGGTCAACCCGACTACTTCCTTCGCGTGCTCGTCGCCGACCACGAAGAGTACGAGGCCCTCACCCTGAACAAGCTGACCCGCCTCCCCGCCCTCAGTCGCGTCGTGTCCCACCAGACCATGCGACTGGCCAAAGGATGGCCCACCGCAATTCCGTAGCTCGGTGCTACGCCTGCTGGCTACCTGAGTGCGGGCGCCTTGACCTAAGCCCGGTGATCGAGGTCGAGCTCGCGCTGGCCCACTACTGCGGCGTGCAGGACGTCACGGCACCACGGTCTTCACAGGGTCTCGATGAAAGCCGATTCTCCCGTAACGCAGGTAGACGGTGCCGCCTCGGAAGGCACGCTGCTCGAGCAGCTGCAGCCGCAGTTCGGCACCGAGCGGGAGGTAGGGTTTGCCACCACCGAGGAAGGCCGGAACGACCCGCAGGCGGAACTCGTCGATGAGGTCCAACAGCGACGCGGCCAGACCGGCGCCGCCGACCGACAGGTCGCCATCGGTCTCGCTCTTCAGCCGGACGACCTCGTCGACCGCGTCCCCGCGGCGCACCAGCCGGCACCCGGGTGCGACCGACTCCAGCGAGTCGGAGAACACGATCCGCGGCGTCACGGCGTAGGCCCGGGCGAACTCTGCTTCCACCTCCGGCCCGTAGGCCCGCTCCGGCGCCGTCCAGAACTCCTCCATGACCTCATAGAGGCCGCGGCCGAAGAGGAAGGCCGCCGTCTCACGGGCCTGCTGGTTGGCGAAGCGGTGCACTTCCTCGTCCGGCTCGGAGAAGGCGATGCTGCCGGTCGGGTCCTCGACGTAGCCGTCGAGGGAGGTACTCATCGTGTAGCTGAGCGTGCCCATGGGAAAGTAGACGGCCCCGCTCGCCCGAACTCATCGCCATCGGGCACGGAACCCTCCGACACGTCACGTCCTCACGCGCTCAGGACCTGTTCGTAGTGCTCGACGGTGGGGAACGGCTCGTAGAAGTGGTGCAGCAGCCGGCGCCACTGCTCGTACTGCGCCGACCCGCGGAAGCCGTCGGTGTGGTCTTCCAGTCGGCTCCACTCGACCAGCAGAAGGTACGCACCGTCCCGCTCCACGCACTTCGACAGGCCGAGGCGGATGAAGCCTGGCATCTCCGAAATGATCCTCTTGGCCTGCTCGAAGGCGGCAAGGAAGTCGTCGTCCTGCCCCGGTTTCACCGATAGCAGCGCATGCTCAAGGACCATCCCACGATGATCGCAGCCGTGGCCGCAACATTGCTGGTGGCCAGGGGCGGGGTCGAACCGCCGACCTTCCGATTTTCAGTCGTTGGAAGGGTGTGCGAAGACGTCCCGCGCGGTCAATCTGAGCACGAGAATCGGGCGTCCGGTCCTGCTTCTGTGCGCCATCGTCCGTGCTCTGGTTAGCAAAGTGTTAGCAGAATCCGGTGCCAACGATGGGAGGTCGCCCCTTGCTCCCGGACTCTGGGCAGCCGCGGCAAGGGGCGGTCCTGTGCACGGCTGGACGGCATCAAGCCGCCCCTGCGGGCCACTTTTGGCGGCCGTACTGCTGTACTACTCTGCTGTACTCCTGAGGCGAGCTGCGGGGCGACCATACGGAGGTCCATCGCCAACCGATAGCCAGCGGCCTGCGGACAACCTGTGCTGGGTCAAGGGTCGCAGATCGCGCAGCGACGCCCTGAGGGCGCCCTTGACGCGGCACAGGTC
>NZ_DASSTI010000028.1:0-12276 GCF_035708005.1 Segeticoccus sp.
GGGAGGCGTCCTCGCGATCGAAGGTCCCCAGTGGTGGCACACGTCGTCCACCGGCCACTTCTTCAACAGCCTGCATCTGTGGAGCGTCGAGCTGTTCATGGCCTTCATGGTCATTCACCTGTGGGGCAAGTTCTGGATGGCCGCCTGGCGGGGTGGCCGGGCCCTGACCTGGATCACCGGCGTCGTCGCCTTCCTGGCCTCGATCGGCACCGCCTTCACGGGCTACCTCGTGCAGACGAACTTCGACAGCCAGTGGATCAGCACCCAGGCCAAGGACGGCCTCAACTCGGTCGGCATCGGCGCCTTCTTCAACGTGCTCGACACCGGCCAGATGATCCTGTTCCACGTCGTCCTGCTGCCCTTCGCCGTCGGGGTCATCGCGGTCGCCCACGTCATCCTCGTCCGGCGGCACGGGGTGGTGCCGCCCCTCGACGAGGTGTCGGCGCCAGCGACCACGCGAGAGACGCCCACGGCGACGACCCGGGAGGTGCCGCGATGACGACCCTCACCCGCCCGCGTGTGCACCGGGTCACCCCCGACTCCCACGGCTTCCCCACCCGGCCGTACGACCTCGTCAAGGAGTTCGTGCTGGCCCTGGCGGCGATCGTCGTCCTCACGGCCGTGCTGGCGGCCGTCTTCGGCTCCCCCGACGAGAAGGCGCTCACCCTGCAGGACTGGGCGAAGGCGGCACCGAACGACGTGGTCGCGACGGCCGTGGCCGAGCTGTCGGGCGACTCCACGAGCGCCTCCTACGGACCTCCGTACAACTCCGCCTCGACCGGCCAGACGCTGCTCGGCGTCCCGCTGCAGAAGTGGGCCGGCGTGCGGTACCCCGTCGACTCCGCGAACGACCTGGTCCTCACGCCGCTGCGACGCTCCAACCCGGGCCCGGTGGTCGCCGCGGCCCTCGGGGTCTGGTCCGTCGCGCCGACGGCCCAGCGCGCGCAGTGGGCGACCACGTACGAGGCCGCGCTCGGCAAGGCGGACGGCGACCCGGCCAAGGTTCCCTCCGGGCAGTACGGCCCGGTGCCCGCGATCGCGAGCGGGTTCGAGCGGCTGGCGGCCTCCGGCGGCCTGGAGCAACAGCTGGGCGGGAGCACCTTCTACCGCAGCGACCCCACCCGGCAGCTGCTGCTGCTCGCCGACGGCACCTACCTCGAGGACCAGGCACGCGCCCGCAGCCTCGGCGGCGACCAGTGGGGGATGATGAACGAGACGGGCAACTACCCGGGCCAGCCGTGGTTGTGGCTGTACACCTTCTGGTACCAGGTGCCGCCGTTCTCCACCTCGGACAACGCCGACGCCCTGGTGTGGGGTCTGATGATGGTGCTCACGCTCGGGCTCGCCCTGGTGCCGTTCATCCCGGGTCTGCGCGACCTGCCCCGCTGGATCCCGGTGCACCGGCTCGTCTGGCGCGACTGGTACCGCCGGTCCGGGGGCGGGCGGCACCTCACCTGACGACGGAGGGTGGCCGGTTCGCTGCGGCGCGGGAACGCCGAGTGCTTCACTGTCCGTGGGGCGAGGGAGGTCGCGATGCGGCGGTGGGCAGGCAGGACGGCGTTCGTCGTGGCCGCCCTCGGCGTGGCCTTCGGTGGGGTGTCCGGTTGCGGGTCGGCACCTGGGGCCGGCACGTCGGGAGCGACGGGTGCCGCCGCGTCCACGCCCAGCGTCGACCCGTTGGTCCACGCGCGCCGGGCGGTCCTCGACAGCTTCCCCGAGCCGGCGCCGGTGACCCTCCTGGCGACCCGGCCCTCGAGCGACGCCGTCAGCATGCCGTGGGCCTTCGTCCGCCAGGACGGGTCGACCGTGACGATCCTGTACGTGGCCGGCGAGGAGGGCTGCGAGGACTGGACGGGCGTCACCGTCACCGAGACCGACCGCGCGGTCACGGTCGGCATCTGGGCCACGCCGCGCAGGGTGACGGCGTGCGGCGGCGGCCTCAGGGAGGGCGCGACCACGCTGAGGCTGCGCCGGCCCCTGGCGCCCCGGGTGCTGGTGCACGAGCCGGTGTCCAGCGACTTCAGGGCCAACTTCTTCGCCCCGTGAGGCGCGCCCGCGCGGAGCGTGGGGCCGAGTGCGCGGCCGGGCGGTCCCCTGACAGGTGGCCCGCGGGCTGCCCCGGCGTCGCACGGCGCGCACGCGGCATACGGTGGGCGCATGCCCAACCGGCTCGCCGACTCCACGTCCCCCTACCTGCTGCAGCACGCCGACAACCCCGTCGACTGGCAGGAGTGGGGTGAGGAGGCCTTCGCGGAGGCGCGCCGCCGCGACGTGCCCGTCCTGCTGAGCGTGGGGTATGCCGCGTGCCACTGGTGCCACGTGATGGCGCACGAGACGTTCGAGGACGAGGAGGTCGCCGCCGCGCTCAACCCGCACTTCGTCGCGGTCAAGGTCGACCGCGAGGAGCGGCCGGACGTCGACGCGGTCTACATGAGCGCCACCACGGCGCTGACCGGGCACGGCGGCTGGCCGATGACCTGTGTCCTCACCCCCGACGGCGAGCCGTTCTTCGCCGGCACGTACTTCCCGAGGGGTCAGTTCCTCCAGCTGCTGGCGCAGGTGCGCACTGTCTGGGCGGAGCAGCGCGAGCGCGTGCTCGAGAGCAGCGCGCACATCGCCGGCCGGCTGCGGGAGATGTCCTCGGCCGCGAGCCCGTCCGCCCTCGACGCGCAGGCCCTGGCGCAGGCTGCAGCCGGTCTGCGACGCCAGTTCGACGACGCCCGCGGCGGCTTCGGCGGCGCGCCGAAGTTCCCGCCGTCGATGGTGCTGGAGTTCCTGCTGCGCCACCACGCCCGGACCGGGTCCGCGGACGCGCTGGCGATGGTGGAGCGCACGTGCACCGCGATGGCGCGTGGCGGGACGTACGACCAGCTCGGCGGGGGCTTCGCCCGCTACTCCGTCGACGCCGACTGGGTCGTGCCGCACTTCGAGAAGATGCTCTACGACAACGCCCAGCTGCTGCGCGTCTACCTGCACCTGTGGCGAGTCACCGGTTCCGCTCTGGCAGAACGGGTCTCGCGGGAGACCGCGGACTTCCTGCTGCGCGACCTCGGCACCCCTGAGGGTGGGTTCGCCTCGGCCCTGGACGCCGACACTGAGGGCGTCGAGGGGCTGACCTACGTGTGGTCCCCCGAGCAGCTGCGTCTGGTGCTGGGCGAGGACGAGGGACAGCGCGCGGCCCAGTTGCTGGGCGTCACCGCGGACGGCACCTTCGAAGCGGGTATGTCGACCCTGCAGCTGCCGGCCGACCCCACCGACGCGACGTGGTGGGCAGCGACGCGACGCAGGCTGTGGGAGGCACGCCAGCAGCGCCCCCAGCCGGCGCGCGACGACAAGGTCGTCACGGCGTGGAACGGGCTGGCGATCGCGGCGCTGGCCGAGACCGGGGCGCTGCTCGAGGAGCCGAGGTACGTGGACGCGGCACGTCGCTGCGCCGGGCTCGTGTGGGACACGCACGTCGTCGACGACCGGCTGCGGCGCGTCTCCCGCGGCGGCCGGGTGGGCGCGGCGGACGGCGTCGCCGACGACCACGGCGACCTCGCGGAGGGACTGCTCACGCTGCACCAGGCGACCGGCGAGGCCGTCTGGCTGGACCGCGCGGGCACGGTGCTGGAGTGGGCCACGGCGCGGTTCGCCGCGTCCGACGGCGGTTTCCACGACACGGCGCACGACGCCGAGGAGCTGTTCACCCGTCCGCGCAGCCCGGCCGACAACGCCGAGCCGGCCGGGCAGTCGGCGTTGGCCGGCGCCCTGCTGACGCACAGCGCCCTGACCGGCTCCCAGGCGCACCGGGCGGCCGCCGAGGCCGCGCTACGCGCCAGTGCCGCGGTCGCCGCCCGCGAGCCCCGCTTCGCCGGGTGGACCCTGGCCGTGGCCGAGGCCGTGCTGTCGGGGCCGTTGCAGGTCGCGGTCAGCACGCCCGCGGGCGGCTCCGGCGGCGAGCTGCTCCGGGTCGCGCGGATGTCCCCCTCTCCCGGGCTGGTCAGCGTCGCCGGCGCCGAGGACGCGCCCGGGCTCCCGCTGCTCACGGGACGGCCGGCACCCGGCGGCGTCGCGACGGCATACCTGTGTCGTGGGTTCGTGTGCGACGCACCCACCTCCGACCCCCGGGCCCTCCGGGCGGCCCTCGCCGCGGCCACGGCCTGACCCAGCGCTGCCCGGGTGGGGCCCCGCGTCCTGTTGACGACCCGGCTGCCGGGGTCTGTCATGGACCGAAGGAGGCACCATGACCGTCCACACCCACGACTCGCTCGCCCTGCTCTCCCACGCCCTGGACCAGGCCGGGGACCTGCTGGTGCACGTGCGCGACGACCAGCTCGGCCACCCCACGCCCTGCCGGGACTGGGACGTGTCCACCCTCGTGGCCCACCTGGTCGGCGGCGTGCGCACGTTCACCGTCGCGGCCCGTGGGGAATGCCCGGACTGGTCGACCGCACTGGAGCCGGTCACCGGGGACCGGGCGGCGACGTTCCGCGCCGCCGCGGACGACCTGCTGCACGCGTGGCACCAGGCCGGGGACGCGGCGACGCCGCAGGCGATCGACTGGCAGACCGCCGAGCTCGCGCTGCACGGCTGGGACCTGGCGCGCGCCACCGGGCAGCCGACCGACCGGCTGGACGCCGCCGTGGCCGAACGGGCGCTGGAGTTCGTCCGCACCAACTTGTCGGCGGACAACCGGGGCGCGGCCTTCGGACCGCCGGTGGACGTGCCCGACGACGCTCCCGTCCAGGACCGGCTGGCGGCACTCGCCGGACGGGACCCGACACCCGCGGCCACCTGACCGACGGGAGCCACCCACGTCGTTACGCTGGCGCGGTGATTCGCCGACGCAGGACCCGGTGCCCCGCCCTCGGTGCAGCACTGGCGGCGGTGCTCGCGCTCAGCGCCTGCAGCGGCAACGCCACCGGCTCGGCTCCAAGCGCCCCCGCGAGCAGCGGGTCCGCGAACGCCCCCGCGTCACCAGCCTCCTCCGCCGGTCGTGGCACGACCGCCCCCGGCGACAACGGGGCGGAGCACACCAGCGCTGCCGCCTCCGCGTGGCCCGGCTCCTCGGCGACCGACGTCACGATCGCGGCGACCGGCGACATCCTGGTGCACTACAGCGTCCAGGAGGACGCCCGGACCGACGCCCGGCGGGCCGGGGAAGGGGCCGACGCCTACGACTTCCGGCCGATGTTCCGCCACGTGCGCCCGCTCATCTCGGCCGCGGACGTCGGGATCTGCCACCAGGAGAGCCCGATCTCCACCGACGACACCAACCTCACCGTCCCGCACGTGCTGAACTTCAACGCCCCCCGGCAGATCGCGAAGGGCCTGAAGTGGGCCGGGATCGACGGCTGCGACACCGCCGGCAACCACGTCTGGGACCGCGGGCTGACCGGGATGCGCGAGACCGTCACGGCGCTGCGCTCGGCGGGCCTGCGGCAGGTCGGCTCGAGCAAGACCGCCTCCCACGCCGGGCGGGCCGCCTACTACCGCACCCCCGGCGGCGTGACGATCGCGCAGCTGGCCTACACCTACACGCTGCTCAACAACGGCAGCCCGAACACCGACGTCCCGGCGGACGCCCCGTGGATGCGGCACTACCTGTGGCCCGCCCGCGGCGCCGAGGGGATCGAGCAGGACGCCCGCGCCGCCCGACGGCACGGCGCCGACCTGGTCGTGGTGAGCATGCACTGGGGGCTGGAGTACCACCAACAGCCCACCACCGACCAGCGCGAGCTGGCCCGCGCCCTGCTGACGTCCGGCCGGGTCGACCTCATCGTCGGTTCGCACGTCCACGTGGTGCAGCCGTGCGAGAAGATCAACGGCCGCTACGTGATGTACGGCATGGGCAACTTCCTGTCGAACCAGGCCCCCTCGCAGGCGAACGGCCTCACCCCGTCGAACCAGGACGGCGTGCTCGTCCTGGCCACCTTCGAGCGCCGGCCGGACGGCACCTGGCGCACGGGTCTGGAGTACCAGCCGACCTACGTGCAGACGAAGGGCCACGTGATCCGGCTGGCGACGCCAGCCCACCACGGCGCGTCCTACCGCCGCACGGTCAGTGCCGTCAATGCGCTCGGCGACGGCGCCTGCGACGCCCGGCCCCGTTCCTGACCCGACCCCGCTGACCCGCGCCTCAGCCGCGACCTGGAAGACCCCACGCGTCGACGATGCCCAGGATGTCGAGCAGCTCGTGGGCCACGGCGTCCGGGGTCACCTCCACCGCCACCTGCTGCTCGGCCGGGATGTCCGAGTGGGGCACCCAGATCGCCCGCATCCCGGCAGCCTGGCTGCCGTGGACGTCCTCGAACGGCCGGTCGCCGACGTAGACCGCCCGGTCCGGTGCGACGCCCACGGCCGCGGCTGCCGCCCGGAAGGCACCGGCGTGCGGCTTGGTCCACGCGATCTCGCTGGAGTAGACCTCGCCGTCGATGAGGTCCGCGACGCCGTCGCGGGCGAAGATGCCGCGGTGGTAGTCGCCGGTCCAGATCGTGTTGGACAGGACGCCGACCCGCACGCCGCGGGCGCGCAGTCCCTCCCACAGCGGGCGCACCTGCTCGTCGGTGAACGTGTGCGGCTCCCAGAACTCCCGGTATGCCGTGAGCGCGGCTTCCCGGTGCACGTCGCCCTCGTCGAGGCCCGCCTCGGCGAGGATCTCCCCGAGCCGGGCGCTGCTGTGGTCCTCCCGCCCCCGGCGCCACGCCGCACCCTCCGCGGCGAGGATCCGCTCGGCCAGGGAGCGGGCCTGCTGCTCCTCGGCGTGCACCTGCCGGGCGAAGACCTGCCACTGCTCGGCCAGGTCGATGCTGTGCCAGGGGGTGAGCGTGCCGCCCCAGTCGAAGATCACGGCCTCGACGGGCGGGCCGCCGCTGTCGCCGGCACAGCCGTCGCCGGCCGGGCCGCGCGCACTCACCGCGCCGCCGGGTCGGCCGGCTCGCCGCCCCGGACCTCCTCGACCACGGCGTGGACGACCTGCTCGACCGGCACCTCGCGACGCTCACCGCTGCGACGGTCCTTGACCTCGACGACACCCTGGGCGAGGCCGCGCCCGACGACCACGATCGTCGGGACCCCGATCAGCTCGGAGTCCTTGAACTTCACGCCGGGGCTGACGCCGCGCCGGTCGTCGTAGAGCACCGTGATGCCGCGCTCCTGCAGGGCGGCGGTGAGCTCGTCGCCCTTGGCGAAGACCGACTCGTCCTTGCCGGTGGCGACCAGGTGCACGTCGGCGGGGCTGATCTGGCGCGGCCAGACCAGCCCCAGCTCGTCGTGGTTGCCCTCCGCGACGGCGGCCACCGCGCGGGAGACACCCACGCCGTAGGAGCCCATCGTGACGGTGACCAGCTTGCCGTTCTCGTCGAGGACCTTCAGGCCGAGGGCCTCGGCGTACTTCGTGCCGAGCTGGAAGATGTGGCCCATCTCGACGCCGCGCGCCGTGTGCAGCTCGTGGCCGCAGTTCGGGCACTCATCGCCCTCCCGGACCTCGGCCGCCTCGATGGTGCCGTCACCGGTGAAGTCACGACCGGCGACGAGGTCGAGCACGTGCTTGTCGGTCTCGTCCGCGCCGGTCACCCAGCGGGTGCCCTCCACGACGCGCGGGTCGAGAAGGTAGCGAATGCCCGAGGCCCGCTCGGCACCCAGCACGCCCGGGCCGATGTAGCCCTTGGCCAGCGCCGGGTTCGCCGCGAAGTCGGTGGCCTCGAAGGCCTGCACCTCGGCGGGCTCCACCTGCGCGGCCAGCCGCTTCTCGTCGACCTCGCGGTCACCGGACAGGCCGATCGCGAGCGGCTCCCGCTGCCCGTCCGGGTGCACCAGCATGACCACGACGTTCTTCAACGTGTCCGCAGCCGTCCACGGCCGTCCGTCCGCGCGCGGGTGGCGCGCGTTCAGGGCCGCCACGAGGGTCTCGATGGTGGGGGTGTCGGGAGTGTCCTCGACGTGGGCAGCCGGCGCGTCGGCATACGACCTGGCCTGGGGGACGGGGACGCGCACGGCCTCGACGTTCGCGGCATACCCGCAGTTGGCGCAGCGCACGTAGGTGTCCTCACCGTTCTCGGAGGTGGCGAGGAACTCCTCCGAGGCCGAGCCGCCCATGGCGCCGGACATCGCGGCCACGATGACGTACTCGAAGCCGAGCCGGTCGAAGATCCGCACGTAGGCGTCGCGGTGGGCGTCGTAGGACTTCTGCAGCCCGGCCTGGTCGAGGTCGAAGGAGTAGGAGTCCTTCATGACGAACTCGCGGCCGCGCAGCAGGCCCGCGCGCGGACGCGCCTCGTCGCGGTACTTCGTCTGGATCTGGTAGATCGACAGCGGCAGGTCCTTGTAGGAGGAGTAGAGGTCCTTCACCGTGAGGGTGAACAGCTCCTCGTGGGTGGGGCCGAGCAGGTAGTCGCCGCCCTTGCGGTCCTGCAGCCGGAAGATGTTGGGGCCGTACTCCGTCCACCGCCCCGACGCCTCGTAGGGCTCCTTCGGCAGCAGCGCCGGGAAGAGCAGCTCCTGGGAGCCGATCGCGTCCATCTCCTCGCGCACGATCCGCTCGACGTTGCGCAGCACCTTCAGGCCCATCGGCAGCCAGCTGTAGATGCCCGGGGACACGCGCCGGATGTAGCCGGCCCGCACCAGCAGCTTGTGGCTGGGCAGCTCGGCGTCGGCCGGGTCCTCACGGAGGGTCCGCAGGAACAGGGTCGACATGCGCATGGCCTGCTGGGTCACGGGTGGTGCTCCTCGGGTCGGTTCGTGCCGGCACGCTTGCGGGCACCTTCACGATATCTGTCGGGCGCCGGCAGCCTCACCACCGTTTCCCCACGCGCACGGCCCCACCCGGACCGGGCCCCGAGCGATCGCGTGCGGACTGCGCAACGGTGATCAAGCCACCGTGACCCGGGACCCGCCACGATGGACCCATGAGCACCGCCACCGACACCTTCGCCGCCTTCCTCGCGGTGCTCGCCGATGGCCTGGCCGACGCCGACGGCAAGGGGCCGGAGCACCTGCCCTGCCACGAGGCTGACGGCGCGGCGATCGCGGCCCGGCTGCACCTGTCCCGCTTCCACCTGGACCGGGTCGTCTCCTCGGTGGCCGGTGAGCCACCGCAGAGGTTTCGCCGCCGCGTCCTGCTGGAGCGCGCGGCATACCGGCTCGTGACCACCGACCACAGCATCCTGGACGTCGCGGTGGAGGCGGGCTACGGCTCGCACGAGGCATTCACCCGGGCGTTCACCCGGGCCTACGGGCGCACTCCGCGGGACTGGCGCCGCGCGCCCGGCACCATCCGGATCGCCGCGCCGAGCGACGTCCACTTCCACCCACCCGGCAGCCTGCGGCTGCCCGCACGAAGGCTGGTGACCCCCATGGACCTGCTGACCCGCATGGTCGAACACCACATCTGGCTGACCGGCGAGATGATCGACCGCGCCGCCCGGCTCAGCGACTCCCTGCTCGACGAGGTGATCGAGCTGGACGTCGACGCGGACCGGCAGACCCTCCGCTCGCTGCTGTCCCGGCTGGTGGGGCAGATGGGCATGTGGAACGCGGCCCTCGCCAACCGCGAGTACGACTGGTCGGTCGAGGAGCACGAGAGTATCGCCGGGCTGCGGCAGCGGCTCGCCGACGAGGGCCCGACCTATCTGGCGCACGTCCGCGAGGTCTGTGAGAACGGGCGCCTGGACGACACCTTCGTCGACGCGCTCTGTGAGCCCGCCGAGGTGTTCACGTATGGCGGGATGGTCGCCCACGTGCTCACCTTCGCCGCGCACCGGCGCACCCTCGTCGCCCTGGCGCTGGACCACGCCGGGATCACCGACCTGGGCTGGGGCGACCCGATGCGCTGGGTCGCCGAGCCGGTCGGTTGAGCCGGCTCAGAGGAGCACGGTCGCGAACCGGCCGGTCTGCGTGAACCCCACCCGCTCGTAGGCCGACCGCGCTGGTGCGTTGTAGTCGTTGACGTAGAGCGACACCAGGGGGGCGACGTCCCGGGTCACCAGGTCGACCACCGCCGCCATGGCGGGCGCGGCCAGGCCGTGTCCGCGGTGAGCCGGCGAGACCCACACCCCCTGGACCTGCGCGGCGCCGATGGCGGCCGACCCCACGTCGGCCTTGAACAGGACCCGGCCCTCGTCGTCGAGGCGCAGGTAGGTGTGCTGCCGGGCGATCAGCGTGGCCACCGAGTTGCGGTAGGCCCGGTCCGATCCCTCGAACGGTGGGTAGCCGATCTCCTCGCGGAACATCGCAGCCGCCGCCGGGACGACGAGGTCCACCTCGTCCGGCCGGGCGACGCGGACCCCGGGGTCGGCGGACACCCCGGCGCGCTGGCGGGCCAGGACATCGACGGCGAGCAGCGGCTGGTTGGCGCGCACCTCCCGGGCCGACCCCCACGACCGGGTCAGCCGCGACCACAACGGCAGCACCTGCTCGGCCGGGCCGAACAGGGAGGAGCACCGCCGCCGGTGGCGGCGCAGCTTGCCGGCGAAGGCGTCGACGGCCTCGTCGTCGCACTCGACCGGCACGACGTTGGCCGAGGCCCAGCACAGGGCCTGCAGCTCGTCCCCGTCGGCATAGCCGAGCAGGGCGCCCGGCATGCTCTGCAGCGCGCCCTCGAGGACCCGGGCCGCGACGAACACGTTGGCGGCCGGGTTGCGCGCGCAGACCTCCAACGCGCGGTCGCGGTCCGCCGGCGTGAGCGCCCGGACCGGGCTGTGAGTGCGCAGCACGGGCTCAGCCTGCCTTCCCGGAGCGGGCGTGTCGAGCACGACGCGGCCCTCCCGCTGCTCCGACCCGGGTCGATTGTTGCTGAGTCTGCGCGGTCCCGCCGAGCGGCGTCCCTTCAGCAACAACCGTCGTGAGCGGGCCACGCGCGTGGCGGCCGGGTCAGGGGAGCTGGGGCAGTGGCCAGCGCTCCCCCGTCCCGCTGTCGACCCACGCGGCCCGGTCGAAGTGCACGACCAGCGGGAGCACGTCATACACGATGGCCGCGAGGGTGGGCATCGCCTGCAGCCGTACCCGCGGAGCCAGCGAGCAGTGCGGGCACCAGGTGGCCGCCTCGTAGTGGCGGTGGACGTCGGCGCCGGTCTCGGTCACCGCCGCGAGCGCCCGACGCTGCCGGTGCAGCAGGTCGATGTCGGGCGTCGGGACCAACCAAGCCCGGCCGCGCCGGAAGAAGCCGACACCGTCGAACCACAGCGTCACGGGGGCGCCGGCGGGCAGGTCGGCCACCGCCTTGCGGACAGCGTCGTCGTCCCAGTCGCGCAGCACGACGTAGGACAGGTGGGGCACGTGCCGGCCGTGCGTGTGGGAGCGCAGGCTGCCCACCCCGGCCTCCTCCAGCCGGTCCCAGAGGCCGCGCAGCGCCCGCTCACCCCGCCGGTCCGGGAGGAGGCAGAGCGCGAGCGCCATGTCGCTCAGGGTAGGGCGAGGCGCCGCGTCGGCGGCGGCTCCGGGGAGGTCAAAGGGTGGCATAGCCTTCGCCGGGTGGGAGTCCTCCTCGGCTTGTTGGCGGCGAGCGCCTACGGTGCCTCCGACTTCGTCGCGGGGATCGGCAGCCGGCGCGCCAGCAGCGGCGCGGTGGCCCTGCTGGCCCAGCCGATGGGGCTGGCGGCCGCGCTGGTCGCCCTCCTGCTCTGGCCGGCCCAGCCGCCGAGCGCCGGGGTGGTGTGGTGGGGCGTGCTCAGCGGCGTCGGTGGTGGACTCGGCACGGTGATGCTCTACCAAGGGCTGGCGGTGGGGCGGATGGGCGTGATCTCGCCGGTCTCCGCGGTGCTCACCGCCCTGATCCCGGTCGTCGTGGGGTTGGTCACCGTGAGCCGCCCCTCGGTCCCGGTGCTCGTCGGGCTCGCGCTGGCGTTCCCCGGGATCGCGCTGGTCTCGGCCAACAGCACGGCCGGCAGCAAGCGCAGCAGCGGCGTCGTCTACGCCCTGCTGGCCGGTGCAGGTCTGGGCACGATGATGGTGGCGCTCGACCGAGCGGGGACGGCGTCGGGCCCGTGGCCCCTCATCCCCGGACAGGCGGTGTCCGTCGTGGTGGTCGCGCCGATCGTGCTCTGGTGGGCTCGGGACACCGGCATCCCGTGGCGCGCAGCGGGGGGTCCGGCGTTGGCGGCGGGCGCGCTCGGCGGTGCCGCCAACCTGCTCTTCCTCGCCTCGACCGGGGGCGGCGAGCTCGCGGTCGTCGCGGTGCTCACCTCGCTCTACCCCGGCGTGACCGTGCTGCTCGCGCGGGTGCTGCTGCACGAGCGGTGGCGCCGCCTGCAGCAGTTCGGCCTGGTGGTCTGCACGGTCGCCGTCGTGCTCATCACC
>NZ_DASSTI010000029.1:0-10303 GCF_035708005.1 Segeticoccus sp.
CGGTGACCGGACAACGGAGGCGGACAACAGTCCACGTGTGGGCAGATGCCTGGTGCGGTCAGCGGGGACCAAGGGCGAGGTCGATCCGGTGCAGGAGGTCCACCACGTCACGGCCGAATCGGACGCTGCACCGGTGGTCGGTCCGTGCCGCACGGCACTGGCCCAGCAGTTCGGTCACTGCGCGCTGCTGGGCCTCGACGACATCGACCGGGGCGTTGGGACGGGCGTGCCAGCCCTGGTCGTCGTAGAACTCCAGATTGAAGCGAACGGCCTCCGGCGGCATCGTCAGGCTCAGCTGGACGGTGCTGGTGGCGCCGCCTTCATGGGTCAACACGATGCTGACCAAGTCGTCGAACCCGCGGGCGCCGCCGACCTCCGCGACCGGGCCGAGCGCAGGCAGCAACGCGGACAAGGCGTGCGGGCCGACATCCCACAAGGCACCCTCCTGCTGCCTCCAGATGGATGTCGCGTAGGGGGTGTCCGGCGTCCGCAGCGAGGCCAGCCACTCCGCCCGAGCTCCGAGAGCGCCGCCCCGGAGACGCTCCTGCAGCCACGCTTCCCGCTCGGGCACGAACCGATCGGTGAAGAACACCACGGTGCTGACGCCGGCCTCCTCCACTGCCGCCAGCAGCCGGTCTGCGGCGGCGAGGTCCGTGGCAACGGGTTTCTCCAGCAGCAGGTGCTTGCCTGCCACGGCGGCCCGCAGCGCGAGTTCGGCCTGCACCGTGGGGGGCACCGCGAACGCCACGGCGTCGACCGCCTCGAAGAGCGCGTCCACGTCGGCGTATGCCGTGGTGCCGTGTCGGGCAGCCACGTCGGTTGCCTTGCTCTGGTCGCGGCCCCACACACCGACCAGCTCAACGTCGGGATGCCCCGCCAGACCAACGGCATGCACCTCTCGGGCCCAGTAGCCCGTGCCCACCAGTCCGAATCGTGTCCTTTGCACCTGCTCAGCCTTCCTGTCGATCGCCCCAGCCGCGAGATCAGCGTTGGGTCGCGGTCGCTCATGTGGGTTGGTCGGGAGCCTCGAGGAACTGCTGGGACCTGCCTCCCTCCTGCTGCACCCCGAACTTCAGGCTCTCCTTCTGCTCGAAGTTGTCGAACGTCGGGTAGCCGACCTGCTCCGCCCGGTGGCCGCTGCTGGAGCCCAGGTGCTGCAAGCCGCCACCCTGCGTCCCTTCGTCGTTGATGAAGAGGATGCCGGCTGTCGCGAGCCGACCCGGATGCTCGACCAGCCGCAAGGCTCGTGTGGCTCGAAAGACGGCTTCCCTGGCCCCCGCCAGGGCATTCTGGACTTCTGTCAATCGTGGCGTACACCCCTTTTGGACACTGTCCCCCGATGCCTACCAGAATCATGGCCACATGAGGTACACGCGTGGCGCGTACTGTGGGGCCAGTCCCGATGGGAGGAGCCACGCATGAGCTGGATTGAGATCTTCAATCCCGGTTACCGGCACACCGTCGAGGAACGCGAGCGCAAGCGGATCGAGGCGCAGAAGCCGGGCAGCGAGGGCAACCCGCTGGGGGTCGACTTGGAGAAGGGCGTGGTCCACATCGTCATGCCCGCCCCAGCCGCTGATCAGGGTGAGCAGCACAAGCCTGACGGCAAACGGAACCACGGAAGCCGCGCCACCTCCGACTAGGCAGACCTGCGAGTGGCGCGCTCCGTCCACCGGCATTGAATCCCCAGTGGCCGGCCCTGACCGAGCGCCGGACCGGTCGAAGGCCTCTCCCTCGTCTCGCACGAGCCTGGCTCGAAGAGGATGGCCAAGGCGGTCATCCAGCACCTACAACCCGGCTGCCCCGTCAGGCCGAGGACCATCCCGACGACCCGATGAGATCACGAACCCGGGTCCGTTCCTCGGCCAGCCCTCCCAAGCAGCCACGCCCCGAAGCCAATTGCCCACGGGCCGGGACCAACGGCCCTATCGCGCCACTGGCTGCTGGCGGACAGTGAGCATGAGAGCGTCGATGAACGGGTGAGAACGATGATGTATTGGGACGACGGCAGCAGCTGGATCTGGATGATGCTCATGCCCGTGCTCTGGATCGTGCTGATCGGCGTAGTCGTCTGGGCGGTGGTTCGCGTTACCCAGCAGCTGTCCGTAGGCGGCGGCGGGGACCTCGGAGGACACGAGCCGAACGAGACCCCGGAGGAGAGTGTCCACCGCCGGTTCGCCGCTGGGGAGATTGACGCCGACACCTACTCCGCGGCGCGCGAAGGCTTGGCGAAGCATCGCGCTCGTCAGCGCCGCTGACACCCTGCTTCGCAGGGTTGCTATCCGCTACTTCGAACCCTCCACTGAGCACCCCCAGCGTGCAACCCGCCGACCCGACCCTTCAGTTGGCGTGGCCTTCGCGGCCTTCGCTTTGCTGTGGGGGTCCGTCCCGAGCCGGTGCGCAACAGCGACCGGGCCACGCCGTTCTTGCTGTCGGCGGCCGCGAGCAGCGGAAAGACCGTGGCTTCCTCGGTGACGACCACATCACACCGCTCACCCATCCGCTTGCCGCGAGGTTGGTGGTGTGCTCTCGAGTCACTCACGGTTCGGGTGTAGAACCAGTCCATGACGACTGTTCCTGCCACCGTGACTAACGCCGCTGAGCTGGCGGACGCGATCGCCGCCGGGGCCGACGAGATCGTGGTGGAGGGCACGATCACCGGCTCACCGTCGATCACCCTGCCGCCGGGAACGGTGCTGCACGGCGGAGAGCTGGTGTTCACCGCCAAGGGGGTGCGGCTGACGCGGGACAACACGCTGCGGGACATCACGATCACGACCACGCCGTACGAGGTCGCTGTGTACAACGACACCTCGGTGCCGGACGCGAGCGTCTTGAGGTTGGAGAATGTCACCACGGTTGGGCAGGTGCTGATCCTGGCCGACCAGGCCACGATGCGGGTCCGGGTGGAGAGCCGGGGGCTGCACGTGCGGGAGGCCGATGTGCGGGGCCGGGTGGAGCAGCCGCACGGGTTCGGGGTGGACGTGCTGCAGGGCGGGGTGACGCTGTGGAACCGCCAGCCCGACCCGTCCTCCTCGTTCACCGCGACGCTGCGCGACGTGTCGGTCGGTACCGAGGCGACACCGGTACGCGGGTCGGGGGTGTTCGTGGCCGGGTACGGCGACCGAGAGGGCCACGGCGCGGGTGGCACGTTCACCGCCGACCTGATCCAGACCGGCACGGTCGTGACCGACGGTGGGATCGCGCCGGGCACCCCGGACAAGATCACCGGCGGGGTGTTCGTCGTCTCCGGCGCCACCGTGGACACGGTGGAGAACGCAGGCACGGTCACCACGCACGGGCAGAACGACATGGTGCTGGACAACTGGGGGTACGTGAAGAAGTGGGTCGCCACCGCGCAGATCACCTCCACCGGCCCCTCCGGGATCGGGTTCGTCAACTTCGGCGACATCGACACCCTCGAGGTGCAGGCCCCGATCCTGACCACCGGTCCCGGTGCACGCGGGTTCAACCTGTACGACGGGTCGCTCAAGGAAGCATCGTTCCACTCGATCAAGACCACCGGCGACGGCTCGATCGGCATCCAGGTCTCCAAACCGCTGGGCGCGCTCACGGTGCACCACGACGTGGAGACCACCGGCGGCCAGGGGATGAGTCTGGTCAAGGGCGTGCAGGTGTCGTTGAAGGCGGTCGCGTTCTCGGTCAAGGCCGGGGGCAGGATCGACCAGGTCACCATCGGCGGATCGCTACGCACCCACGGAGACGACGTGGTCACCCTCGAGGTCGACGACGGCGGCACGGTCAAGGAGATGACCATCGGTGGCGCCGTCGAAGCGCTCGGAACAGGGTCAACCACGACCTCCATCCACGGGGACGCCCCCGCAATCTGAGCGAGCCACCCGTGGGGTGCACGAGGCGACCAACACAGCTCGGGTAGACGTCCCGCAGGCCGCGAAGGCCCCGGGGACCGCCAGGAGCCTCATCGACGCCTGCACGGACCGCTAGGACCCGAGGGTGGTCAATTGACTGCTGGGCGCGGGTTGACGGCTCGGCGTGGGTCGTCTACGGGTGTCGGTGCCCCAGTCTGCGACCAGATCGATGGCGGGCACGTAGCTTCGGGCGGACAGGATTAGCGTCGGACGATCCGGCCGCAGGCGACCGGGGTGGTAGCCTCGAACAGGTTGCCCAGTGAGGAGGAGCCGGGGTACTGCGGCAGGTGCAGGCCGTGCACCACGACGTGCAACTGGGTCAGGTCCTTGGCGACCGTGATGGGCACCTTGAACGAGCGCCGGTAGGTGAGCACGCCGCGGTCGTTGGCGCTGGTGAACTGGGGCACGTTCAGCGCGGCGCCTGGACCGGTGGAGCCGGTCTTGGTCAGCGACACCTGGACCGGCCCGTAGGCGGTGTGCCCCTCACTGAGCGAGATGATCCCGTCCGGGACACCGGGCACGAACGAGGCCGGGTCCAGTGGGTCCCCGGTGTTGACGTCGTCCTTGAGGGTGGGACAGGTGTTGTTCATGCCCAGCATGCCGTGGATGTGCATGGCGTGCGGTTCACCCGGGGTCACGCCGCGGACCCGCAGCCTCACCGTGAGGTTGCGCCCGTGCACCCAGATGGTGGCGTGCCCGTGCACGTGCGATCCGCCGACCGCGGCCGGGTTGTCCGGCACCGGGGCGAGGTCGACGGAGTAGACGCCGCTGGGTGCGGAGGGGTCCGGAGCCGCGTGGGCCAGGCCGGCGGTGGCGGGAAGCAGCAGTGCGGCGGGCAGGGCCGCGAGGGCAAGGGATTTGCGCATTGTCCAACCTCCGAAGGAATCGGTGCGCCCCTCTGGTGGCGGTCACCACGCACGCACAATGCAAAGAGGCATTCGAGGACACCGACCCCCTCGGATGGGCCACCCACGAACGCGGCGACCGCTAGCGACCAGCTCAGCCATCGACTCTCGCCCAAGCGGTTCTTCTCAGCCAGCACTACACGCCCCGGGGGACCGGCGCCAGAAACACCGACGACCGAGCCCGTCGACCTCCCACCGAGAATCATGCGGGTGCCTACTTCCTGTCAGCTTGGGCCGCTGATACCTGCTACCCGGAGAGCCGAGAGGACTGGACTCCGGAGGACCCAGCCCGCGACCAGTGCGGAATGACGGCCCTGGTCGCGCAGGACGTGCTGGGCGGTGACCTCGTCCTGGGTGAGGTGCATGTGGGCAGAGTCCAAGCCGGATCATCATTACTGGAACCGATTGGCTGACGGTTGGGACGTGGATCTCACCGCGGACCAGGTCAGGCATGAAGAGCAGGTGGTGGGCGGCGCGGTGGTCATTCGACCGCCGGATGCCCCGCATCGGCACCGCGAGCAGCGTGAACTTCTGCGCAGACGAGCCCTCGCCGCGCGCTCCACTCGAGTTCCGCTTGCGCCGCCGGCTGTCCGCCGTCGCCGCTACGGTGCAGGTCATGGCTATCGCACGCTTCCCGGTTGTCGTCTTCGACTGTCCCGATCCCAAGATCCTGGCCGAGTTCTACGGCTCGCTGTTGGACTGGAAGGTCGAGCAGCACGAAGATTGGTGGTCGATCCGAGCCGAGTATGGAGACTCGATGGGCTTCCAGAAGGTCGACGACTTCGCCCGCCCGGACTGGCCCGGCCAGCAGCTGCCGCAGCAGATGCACATCGACGTTGATGTCGATGATCTAGACGCCGCGGAGGCGGCGGTGCTCGAGCTCGGTGCGGTCAAGCATGCGCACCAGCCAGGGACCACTTTTCGGGTCTTCCTCGACCCCGCTGGTCATCCGTTTTGCCTGTGCACGACCTAGAGGACCGGTGACCGATCCGGCTACGGGACGGCCGATGAGGTCCGGGCATGCTCACGCGAGCAAGTTCAGCAGCCAGAGGCACCGCGTACGGCATCAACACGTCGGCTCCGATGGAATTGTGATGGACCGGATCTGCCCCTGAACTAGGTAGTTTCCGTATGTCGATCCTGGACGGGAGCTGGGCCGCCCGCGACACCGACGTCGTCGGCATGTCGCCATGTCGCGGGGAGGCGTCCAGCGGTTGCGCGGTCGTCGCCACCGGCGAACGTCGGTCAACACCACCCACCAGTAGCCGGTCGGGCCACTCCTGCCGCAGCCGTGGTAAGTCGCGGCACGCGAGCCTCGGTCCGGTCCAGACTCGGTGAGGATCGCGGCGTGCTTGGCGGCCGGGCCCGTGATCGACACGGTGGCTGATGCGCCGGGCACCAACTGCGCGCCGCCGTCATCGAGACCATGGCACCGACGGCGGTGGCCGCAGCGCGGCCCGCTTGCAGCCGTCCCCACGCGCTCATCTTCCCCGGGCCCACCGATCGAACCGGTGCAGCCCAGCGCCAGCAGCTTCTCGTGCGCTTTGTCCGCGCGGATCTTGCCCTTGGAGTGCTCCACCCACTCCTCGACCTTGGGCAAGAACCCATCGATCAGCTGCGGGCGGGCCACCGACGCATCCAGCACACGACGGCGCTTCAGCACCGCCAAGCGCACCCCAGGAGGAGCCCGGACCGGGGGAACCGGTCAGGCAGACGAATTCGTGTCGGGCAGATCCCATGGCCGCCAGTGGGCACTTCTCACGGCCACCAGCGGGCAGTTTCATGACCGCCTTCGGGCAGGTACTCGTGGCCGCCGTCACACGCCTGCGGTGATCGGGGAGGTTCGCGTTCAACTGGCCGCGGGGGCGCTGTAACCGGCTCCGGATGTCGGGGGCCTGGCATACCGTGCCGAGTATGAAGCGGTGCGTGGACGAGGACTTGCAGGGCGCGGAGTTCCGCGAGTGCAACCTGAACAACGCCCGGCTGATCGGCGTGATGATGCAGGACGCCGTGATCGAGGGGCTGGTGAGCAACCTGTTCGTGAACGGCGTCGAAGTCATGGTGTACGTCGAAGCCGAGCTCGACCGGCGTTACCCGGTCCGCCGGCTCCTCCGCTCCGACGACCTGTCCGAGCTGCGCCGGGGCTGGTCGCAGCTGCGCACCGATTGGGCCGCAACCGTGGCGCGCCTGCGGCAGTCGCCCGGCATCGAGCACCGGAGCGTGAACGAGGAGTGGTCGGCGGTGCAGACGCTGCGCCACCTGGTCTTCGTGCACGACTCGTGGTTTCGGCGCTGCTGCCTGGGGTCGACCGAGCTGTTCACCCCGATGGGCCTGGGCATCGAGTGCGTGCCCGGCCGCCAGGCGCAGGGGCTCGACCCGTCGGCGGACCCGACGCTGGAGGAGGTGCTGGCGATCAGGGACGAACAGGCGGTCGAGCTCGAGCGGTGGCTGGACGCCCTCACCCCCGAGCAGCTCCAGGAGCCCGCGCCGATACCCGACAACGACATGTGGCCGCCATACGCACGCGGACGATCCGTGCGGCAATGCTTGGGCACGGTGCTCGGCGAGGAGTTCGAGCACCATCGGTACTGCGTGCGCGACCTCGATCTCATCGACAGGTCGGTCGCAGGGTGATGCCCAGCCCGCACGTCACACTCAAAGGCCAGCGCTTCTGGTTTCAGCACCAGCTCCCAGTAACCCGCGTTGGCCGCGGTGAAGGTACGCCCCGGCTCGTCCCAGGCGACCAGCGCCAAGGGCATCTCCTCGAACGCCGCGGCCGCCTTCGCCACCCGCGTCGGCGCATCATCGCCGGTCCTGCCTGCGCATTCGTCAGCCTGTTCACTCACGCAGCCCATCGTCACCCGCGCTCAGAGCGCCGAGCGGGCGTCCTCTCGGCGAGCTACCGCCGCGACCCACGAGCCACGGCCCCGAACGCGCTGCACGACCCCGCATCACGGCCGCAGACCCCGGGTCCTCTGGCACCGGACAGACCCATCGACCAACCGGGGCAGGCGTCGCGCGAGAAGATCGTCGCGCCGGCACGCCGAGTCCTCGCTGCTCGACTCCCGCCCGGCGAGCACGCCGTGCTCGACATCCGCCATCGCGCCACCGCCTATCGGCCTCACTGACTGACGAGGGTGCCGGGCAGGGACCGGTGACTGCACAGTCCCGGACCGGACGTCTGGAGCCGAGGGGGCGCTGCTGACCGGCTCGGAGGCCGTGGGTGGCTACTCTGCTTCCGTGGCTACGAGAGGCGTGACACGGTCGGTGACAGTTGAGGGCTCTGGCCCGGATCTGGTCCTGCTGCATGGCGGGCCGGGCCTGACCGACTACATGAGCCTGCTCGATGCCGAGGTGGCCGGGTGGCGCAGGATCCGATACCAGCAGCGCGGGCACTCTCCGTCCCCGGTCTGCGGGCCGTTCACCATCGAGCAGCAGTTGGACGATCTGGCCAGCGTGCTTGAGGCAGGACAGGTCGAGCGCTGCGTTGTCCTCGGCCACTCCTGGGGAGGGCACTTGGCTCTGCAGGCGGCGTTGGCGTGGCCGGACAGGATCGAGGGCGCCGTCTTGGTTGACCCGATGGGCCCCACCGGGGACGGCGGCGCGGAAGCGCTGGGGGTCGCGTTGGATGCACGGTTGACCGAGCCGGCGCGATCCCTGGCAGCAGGACTTGAGGAGCGGATGGCCCGGAACGGCGGGACCGATGCGGATGCGACCGAACAGCTCGGCCTGCTCTGGCCGGGCTACTTCGCGGCGCCCGGGCAAGCTCCACCGCTGCCCCCGGGGTGCCGTCTCGGTCTGACCGCCTACGCGGAGACGATGGCTGCCACGCTTGCCCACCTGCAGGACGGGTTCGCCGAGCGACTCAGCCGGGTCGACATTCCGGTGGAACTGGTACTCGGCGAACACAGCCCGTTGCCACTGGAGGCGGGACTGGAGACCGCGCGCTTACTCCCGCTGGCCCACACCAGCGTGATACCGAACGCCGGCCACTTGCCTTGGCACGAGCACCCCGGATGCGTCCGCGAGGCACTCACCCGGGTCGCTGAGCTGCTGAGCCACCGCCGCCAGCGAGCTCGGCCTGCGATCACGCCACAGCGCTGACCCTCACGACGTCAGGAGCGGGACCGGCGCGCGAGCACTCCAGCACGGGCTCTTCGCAGCTGGTCCAGGCGCTGACCCACGGGTGCAGGCAAGACGACCACGGCGCCATGCCCTGGTGCGTCGTCCAAGCCGTCAACACCTCATACGTGGGCGGCGGATCTCCACGGGCTGCAGGGCAACGAGCCGGTCCCAGTCGGTATGGAGGTAGACCCACGTGACGGCGCCGGTGCGCTTGTCGACCAGTGGCCGAGGCTGACCGTACAGGAGGGGGAGCAGCTTCCCTTACCTGGGGCGGCCCTCCATACGTGGGACAGCGTGGCGGCACCTCCGGCAGTTCGCTGACGGCCACGGTCATGAGGCGCAGCAGCGCCTGGTCCATGTCCGTTCGCGCTGGACGGGGCACGTACCGGGCGGGATGTCTTGCGGGCTCGAGAGATCAGTTCAGCCGTTCAGTGAGGTGTACTTCGACGTCATCACCGTCGTTCTTGCCGATTGCCTTGCGGATCGCAGCGGCCATAGGGAGTTTGTGGGTGCCGTCTCCCAGCGCCATGAATGCTCCGGTGAACGGCTGCCCGTCGACGGTGCCAGCCACCTTGACCAGCCCTCGGGTTCCGAAGATCTTCGCGGAGTCCGGCGGTTGGACGCACGTCCAAGTCTCGCCGAGGCGCACCTTGCCAAGGCGGGCCGTGAAGGTGATGTCCAGAGGTCGGGGGGTCGACGTCTTGTGCTCCTTCGTGGTGCCGATCGGGCGTAAGACCCTCGTTCCGGTCGGCGTCTCCTTGGCTCGTGGGGCTCTCAATGGTGGGACCGGGGAAGGAGAAGTATGAGCGACTGCCCCGGTCCGGATCCGGCGGACCTTGTCGTGGGCTTCCCGGAGCGTTTCCAGGTCCGACACGCTCTGCCATGACGTTGTCACCGTCATACCCCAGTAGACGGAGTGGCAGACCGAAAATCATCGCTTCCACCGCACAGCTCGCCGCCCGAAAGGGATCGCCCATGAGTCTGGTCCCGCAGGTGGATCGGCATTCGAAGGGGTGGTTCCCCGCTCGAACTCGAGAGCTCGCGGTTCAGCCGGTACTGGATCGTTGGGCCTGTTCCAGCCGTCGCGGCGGAGCGGTCCTGCCCGAGGCCCACCAAACGGGACGGCTGACGAACCCGCCCTGCGGACCACCTGTTTCGGGAACAGGTTGCGAATGGCCCGGGCCCGGTCACGAATTCGCTTGTCTCACACAGGATTGGAGCCGACGGGGGGACTCGAACCCCCAACCACCTGTTTCCCCGCAGCTCCATCTTGAGAGTTGCCGACATGCCCGGAAGGAGGCCATCGACGCAGGTCAGAGCCTGTTTGGCTGTCGCGTCGTTCATCACTACCTGCCGCGTGTTGTCGGCCAAAGTGATGGCGAA
>NZ_DASSTI010000030.1:0-73136 GCF_035708005.1 Segeticoccus sp.
GGCGATCGCGTCGCTGGTGGTGAACATGCTGCTGGTGGTGACCGGCGGGGTGGTGCGGCTCACCGGCTCCGGCCTCGGCTGCCCGACCTGGCCGCGGTGCGACGCGTCGTCCTTCGTGCCACAACGCGCGCTGGGCATCCACGGGGTGATCGAGTTCGGGAACCGGACCATCACGTTCCTGCTCACCGCGGTGGCCATCGCCACCCTGGTCGTCGCGTGGAAGCACGGTCGACCGGCCGTCACCCGGATCGCCCTGCTGCTCGCCCTCGGCGTGCCCGCGCAAGCCGTCATCGGCGGCATCTCGGTGCTCACCCAGCTGAACCCGTGGGTGGTCGCCCTGCACTTGCTGGTGTCGATGGGCATGATCGCGCTGGCCGTGGTGCTGCTGCGGCGGCTCAGGGAGGGCGACGGCCCGGCACAGCTGCTGGTGCCGCGCGGGGTGGCCTGGTTGGTCCGCGCGGCGTTCATCGCGGGCTGGCTGGTGTTGTACCTCGGCACGGTCGTCACCGGGAGCGGGCCGCATGCGGGAGCCGCCAACGCACCCCGCAACGGCCTGGACCCCCAGGCCTTCAGCCAGCTGCACGCAGACCTGGTCTTCCTGTTCGTCGGTCTGACGCTGGCCGCGGTGCTCGTCCTGAAGCCGGCGCACGCCCCGCGGCGGGCCTTCGACGCCGCCGTGGTGCTGCTGGCCATCGAGGTGGCCCAGGGCGCGGTCGGGTTCGCGCAGTACTTCACCGGCCTGCCCGTGGGACTGGTCACCCTGCACTTGCTCGGCGCCGCGGCGGTCTCGGCGGCGATGACCTGGCTGCTGCTGGGCATCCGCGACCGCGCCTGACAACTAGGACCTGCTCTCGCGCGCGTCGGGCAGTCCAGCGGCCCGTCGGAGGCCCGCGAAGGCCTCGGCCAGGGCCGCCGGCGGCCAGTGGGCGTTCAGGCCGCTCGGGTTCGGGAGCACCCACACGCGCGTGCCGTCCAGGGTGCGCTCCTGAGGCCCGACCTGGGCGCTGGGCGTGTCGAAGGCCACCCGGTAGGCGCTGACACCCAGCACGGCGAGCCAGGCCGGCCGACGCGCCGCCACCGTGGCTTCCAGCAGCCGCGCGCCGTCCCGCAGCTCGTCGCGGGACAGCTCGTCGGCACGCGCCGTCGCCCGCGCCGCGATGTTGGTGACCCCCGCCCCGAGGGTCAGGAGCGACTCCTGCTCCGCGGGTTGCATCACCCGGGGCGTGAAACCGGACGCGTGCAGCGTCGGCCAGAACCGGTTTCCCGGGCGGGCGAAGTGGTGGCCGGCGGCCGCCGACCACAGACCGGGGTTGATGCCGCAGAACAGCACCTGCAGCCCGTCGGCGATAACGTCCGGGATGGTGCGCTCACGGGCCGCCGCGAGGTCAGCCGTGGTGAACCGGGGCACGCGTCAGCGGGTGAGCAGCGGGTCCAGGGCGACCGCGACGAACAGCAGCGTGAGGTAGGTGTTCGACCAATGGAACAGCCGCATCGGGCGAAGGGCGACCACGTTGTCGGTGCTCGCGGACCGGCGCAGCAGGAAGTGCGACTCGACGAGGAAGGCAGCGCCGAGCACAGCGGCCACCGCCGGGTAGAACCACCCGGTGCCGGCCACCGGCCACAGCAGCAGCGAGGTCGCCACCATCAGGTAGGCGTAGGCCACTATCTGGCGGGCCACCGTCCGCGGGCCGGCCACCACCGGCAGCATCGGCACGTTCGCGGCCGCGTAGTCGTCGCGGTAGCGGATGGCCAGCGCCCAGAAGTGCGGCGGGGTCCAGAAGAAGACCACCATGAACAGCACGACCGGCGCCCAGCCCAGATGGCCGGTGATCGCCGTCCAGCCGATCAGCGCGGGAAAGCATCCGGCTGCGCCGCCCCACACGATGTTCTGGGAGGTCCGGCGCTTCAGGATCATCGTGTAGCCGACGACGTAGAAGAGGTTGGCCGCCAGGGCCAGCCCGGCCGACAGCCAGTTGACCAGGAGGCCCAGCATCAACGTGGAGACCACGCCCAGCGCCACCCCGAACACGAGCGCCGAGCGTGCCCCGACCACGTGCCGGGGCAGCGCCCGCCGCCGGGTCCGGCGCATCCGCTCGTCGATGTCCCGGTCGTAGACGCAGTTCAGGGCGTTCGCGCTGCCCGCCGAGAGCGTGCCGCCCACCACGGTGGCGACCACGAGCCCCAGCGGGGGGACACCCCGCTGGGCCAGGAACATCACCGGGACGGTGGTGATGAGCAGCAGCTCGATGATCCGCGGCTTGGTGAGCCCGACGTAGGCCGCGACCACGTCCCGCCACGTCGTGGGTCCGGGCGCCTTTTCGCGCACGGAGACGTGGGATTCAACGGCCGTCACGGATACCTCTGGTTCGACGCAGCGAGCCCCCTCAGGGCGGCCCCTGGGGGCGTACAACAAATCATGGCCGAGTCTAGTGCCCGTGCATAGAGCGGTCATACGCGGGCAACGGCCGAAAGACGGGGTGCAGAGCCCTGTGCTTGTGCCCACCCCGGGTGGGTAGGCTCGAAAGCGGTGCCGACGGACCCTGGAGGGATCGTCCACGGCGCACTCTCTGACAGGAAGGCAGGCTCGTGAGCAACGCTCGGACTCCCCTGGACTGGACCCCGCTCGACCGCAAGGCCGTGGACACAGCCCGGGCGCTGGCGATGGACGCGGTGCAGAAGGTCGGCAACGGTCACCCGGGCACCGCGATGAGCCTGGCCCCGGCGGCGTACCTGCTCTTCCAGAAGCTGATGCGCCACAACCCCGCCAACCCGGCCTGGCCGGGCCGGGACCGATTCGTGCTGTCGGCCGGGCACAGCAGCATCACCCTCTACACCCAGCTGTTCCTCGGCGGCTTCGGCCTCGAGCTCGACGACCTGAAGTCGCTGCGCACCTGGGGCAGCAAGACCCCGGGCCACCCGGAGCACGGGCACACCGCCGGCGTGGAGACCACCACCGGCCCGCTCGGTCAGGGCGTCGGCAACGCGGTCGGCATGGCGATGGCGGCCCGCCGCGAGCGCGGACTGTTCGACCCGGACGCGGCGCCCGGCCAGAGCCCGTTCGACCACCAGATCTACGCGATCGCCAGCGACGGCGACCTCGAGGAGGGCGTGAGCAGCGAGGCGTCCTCGCTGGCCGGCCACCAGCGGCTCGGCAACCTGACGCTGATCTACGACGACAACGACATCTCCATCGAGGGCGACACCGACATCGCCTTCTCCGAGGACGTCGCGGCCCGCTACGAGGCCTACGGCTGGCACGTCCAGACGGTCGACTGGACCAACGGCGGCAAGGAGTACGTCGAGGACGTCGACGCGCTCTGGGCCGCGATGCAGGAGGCCCGCTCGGTCAACGACCGGCCCAGCTTCATCAGGTTGCGCACGGTGATCGCCTGGCCGGCGCCGCACGCCCAGAACACCGGCAAGGCGCACGGGGCCGCCCTCGGCGAGGACGAGGTCAGGGCCACCAAGGAGGTGCTCGGCCTGGACCCGGAGCGCACCTTCGACGTGCCGGACGACGTCCTCGACCACACCCGGGGGCTCCTCGACCGGGGCAAGCGCGCCGAGGCCGAGTGGCAGGAGCACTTCGACGCCTGGGCCGAGCGGTCCCCCGCGCGCAAGGCGCTCCATGACCGGATGGCCGAGCGGCGCCTCGCCGACGGGTGGCAGGACGCTCTGCCGACCTTCGACGCCGACGAGAAGGGGCTGGCCACCCGCAAGGCGTCCGGTGCGGTGCTCAACGCGATCGCCGAGCGGCTGCCGGAGCTGTGGGGCGGCTCGGCGGACCTGGCGGAGTCCAACAACACCACCCCGGAGGGTGAGCCCTCGTTCGTCCCGGCCGAGCTGGCCACCAAGGAGTTCCCCGGCGACGAGTACGGCCGCGTCCTGCACTTCGGGATCCGCGAGCACGCGATGGGGTCGGTGATGAACGGCATCGCGCTGCACGGCGGCACCCGGGTGTACGGCGGCACGTTCCTGACGTTCTCCGACTACATGCGCCCCGCCGTCCGGCTCGCGTCGATGATGCAGCTGCCGGTGATCTACGTCTGGACCCACGACTCCATCGGGCTCGGCGAGGACGGCCCGACCCACCAGCCCGTGGAGCACCTGGCCGCGCTGCGGGCGATCCCCGGCCTCGCCGTGGTCCGTCCCGCCGACGCCAACGAGACCGTCGTCGCCTGGCGGACCGTGCTGGAGAACCCGACGCGTCCGGCCGGGCTGGTGCTGACCCGGCAGAACGTCCCCACCTTCCCGCGCGGCACGGAGGGCTTCACCGGTGCCGACGGGGTCTCCCGTGGCGGCTACGTGCTGGTCGACGCCGAGGGCGGTTCTCCCGACGTGATCCTGGTCGGCACCGGCTCCGAGGTGCAGCTCGCGGTGGCCGCTCGCGCGAAGCTCGCCGAGGAGGGCGTGGCCGCCCGTGTGGTGTCCATGCCTTGCCGGGAGTGGTTCGACGAACAGGACCAGGCCTACCGCGACTCCGTGCTCCCGCCCATCGTCAAGGCGAGGGTCAGCGTTGAGGCGGGCGTCGCCCAGGGCTGGCGGGAGGTGGTCGGCGACGCCGGCCGGAGCGTCTCCCTCGAGCACTGGGGCGCGTCCGCGGACTACAAGACCGTCTTCCGCGAGTTCGGCTTCACCCCGGACGCGGTGGTGCAGGCGGCTCGCGACAGCATCCACGCCGCCAACCACGACTAGACCGGCAGGCGCGCAGACCACCCACCCGTCGAACCTCCAGGAGGAAACCATGTCGGACCGTCTCAAGGCACTGTCAGGAGCGGGGGTGTCCATCTGGCTCGACGACCTGTCCCGAGAGCGGATCGCGAGCGGCAACCTGGCCGAGCTCATCGACAAGGACTCGGTGGTCGGCGTGACCACCAACCCGACCATCTTCGCGTCCGCGCTGAGCAAGGGACAGAGGTACGACGAGCAGGTCAGCGAGCTCGCCCACCGGGGCAAGGACGTCGACGAGACGGTCTTCGAGCTCACCACCACCGACGTGCGCGACGCCTGCGACCTGATGATGGACACCTGGAAGGCCACCGACGGGGTGGACGGACGAGTGTCCATCGAGGTGGCTCCAGCCCTGGCCTTCGACACCGACGCGACCCTCGCCTCCGCTCGGAAGCTGTGGGCCGCCGTGGACCGGCCGAACCTGTTCGTGAAGATCCCGGCCACTGCTGAGGGCATCCCGGCGATCGCAGCCGCGCTCGCGGAGGGCATCTGCATCAACGTGACCCTGATCTTCGGGCTCGACCGTTACGAGGACGTCATGGGCGCCTACCTCGAGGGTCTCGAGCGGGCCAGGGACAACGGCCACGACCTGCGCGACCTCCACTCCGTGGCCTCGTTCTTCGTCTCCCGGGTCGACACCGAGGTGGACAAGCGGCTCGACGCCGTCGACGACCCGTCGGCGAAGGACCTGCGCGGCCGCGCCGGGATCGCCAACGCTCGGATCGCCTACCAGCGCTACGAGCGGTGCTTCGCCTCCGACCGGTTCCAGGCGCTCGCGCGCGACGGCGCCAACCGTCAGCGGCCGCTGTGGGCCTCGACCGGCGTCAAGAACCCGGACTACCCCGACACCATGTACGTCACCGAGCTGACCGTGGCGAACACCGTCAACACCATGCCGGAGAAGACGCTGCGCGCCTTCGCCGACCACGGCGAGGTCCAGGGCGACCAGGTGACCACCCACTACGACGACGCGCACGCGGTGCTGGACCGGCTCGAGGCCCTCGGCATCTCCTACGACGACGTGATCGCCACCCTGGAGCAGGAGGGCGTGGACAAGTTCGTCAAGTCCTGGGGCGCGCTGGAGGACACCGTGCGCGCGAGCCTGGAGGGCGCGGCCAAGTGAGCGACGCCCTCGAGGTCGCGGCCACCGGGGCGGCCGCCGACGCCATCAGCGGCACGGTGCCGGGCCTGGTCCGCGACGGCTTCGCCGGACGGCTGTTCGCCAAGGACGCGACGCTCTGGGGACCGGACGCCGAGCACGAGGCGTCGATCCGGCTGTCCTGGGTGGGGCTGCCGCGCTCGTCGCGGCCGCTGCTCGGCGAGATCGCGGCGCTGCGGGGTGAGCTGACCGAGGCAGGGCTGGACCACGTGGTGCTCTGCGGCATGGGCGGCTCCTCGCTGGCGCCGGAGGTGATCTGCGCGACGTACGGCGTGGAGCTGACCGTGCTCGACTCCTCCCAGCCCGACCAGGTCCGGGCCGCGCTCCGTGACCGGCTGGACCGCACCGTGGTGGTGGTCTCCAGCAAGTCCGGCTCGACGGTGGAGACCGACTCCCAGCGCCGTGCCTACGAGGCCGCCTTCACCGACGCCGGCCTCGACCCGACCGAGCGGATGGTCGTGGTCACCGACCCGGGCAGCCCGCTCGACCAGCAGTCCCGCGAACGCGGGTTCCGGGTGGTCAACGCCGAACCGCACGTGGGCGGCCGCTACTCGGCGCTGACGGCGTTCGGGATGGTGCCCAGCGGCCTCGCCGGGGCCGACATCGCGGGCCTGCTCGACGACGCGGAGGCGGTCTCCGACCTGCTCGCCGCCGACGACGAAGCCAACCCCGGGCTGCGGCTGGGCGCCGCGATCGCCGCCACGTCGCCGTTGCGCGACAAGCTGGTGATCGTCGACAACGGCTCCGGGATGACCGGGTTCGCCGACTGGGCCGAGCAGCTGATCGCCGAGAGCACCGGCAAGCAGGGCACCGGGCTGCTCCCCGTCGTGGTCGAGGACGACTCCGCCTCGGAGGTCGCCCTGCCCCCTCGGGACGTGACCGTGGTGCACCTGGTCGCCGACCCTGATGAGGACACTGCCGACAACACCGCCGGATTCCCCGAGTCCAGCGGCTCCGACGTCAGCGTGTCCGGCCGGCTGGGAGCCCAGCTACTGCTGTGGGAGATGGCCACCGCCACCGCGGGCCGGCTGCTGGGCATCAACCCCTTCGACCAGCCCGACGTGGAGAGCGCCAAGCAGGCGGCCCGCGAGATGCTCGGGGACACCCCCGTCGCCGAGCCGCCAGACCTGGTCGACGGACCGGTCGAGGTCCGCGCGGCCGGCGGCGACTGGCTCGGCGGGGCGAGCAGCCTCGGACAGGCGGTCGACGCGCTGCTCGAGCAGCTCGACGAGAGCAGCGGCTACGTCGCGGTGATGGCCTACCTCGACCGCACCGCCCTGCCCAAGCTCCCGGACGTGCGCCGCACCCTCGCCGTGCGCTGCAAGCGGCCGGTGACGTTCGGCTGGGGCCCTCGGTTCCTGCACTCCACCGGCCAGTTCCACAAGGGCGGCCCCGCGGTCGGCGTGTACGTGCAGATCACCACCGACCCCGTCGAGGACCTCCCGGTCCCGGGTCAGCAGTTCAGCTTCGGCACCCTCGTGGCCGCCCAGGCCGCCGGCGACGCCCTGGTGCTGGCCGAGCACGGCCGGCCGGTGCTCCGACTGCACCTGACCGACCAGGGCGCCGGCATCTCCCTCGTCCAGAAAGCCCTTTCGTGAGCGCCACCCACTACACGAACCCGGCAGGCACGGAGTTCGTCAATCCGCTGCGCGATCCCCAGGACCGCCGCCTCCCCCAGATCGCCGGGCCCTGCGGCCTGGTGATCTTCGGCGTGACCGGCGACCTGTCCCGCAAGAAGCTGATGCCGGCGATCTACGACCTGGCCAACCGCGGCCTGCTGCCTCCGGGCTTCTCGCTCGTCGGCTTCGCACGGCGCGATTGGGCCGACCAGGACTTCACCCAGATCGTCCACGACTCGGTCAAGGAGCACTCCCGCACCGAGTTCCGGGAGGAGGTCTGGCAGCAGCTGTGCGAGGGCTTCCGGTTCGTACCCGGTGACTTCGGCGACGGCATCGCATTCGAGAAGCTGCAGCAGACCATCGTGGACCTGGACCGGGAGCGCGGCACCGGCGGCAACCACGCGTTCTACCTGTCCATCCCGCCGCGGTTCTTCTCCCAGGTCATCGGCCAGCTCAAGGAGCATGGCCTGGCCAGCCCAGTGCCCGGATCGTGGCGCCGGGTCGTGGTGGAGAAGCCGTTCGGCAACAACCTCGAGACCGCCCGCGAGCTGAACACGATCATCTCGGAGGTGTTCCCCCCGGAGTCGGTGTTCCGCATCGACCACTACCTGGGCAAGGAGACGGTCCAGAACATCCTGGCGATGCGGTTCGCCAACGCGATGTTCGAGCCGATCTGGAACGCCAACTACGTCGACCACGTCCAGATCACCATGGCCGAAGACATCGGCATCGGCGGACGGGCCGGCTACTACGACGGGATCGGCGCCGCCCGGGACGTGATCCAGAACCACCTGATGCAGCTCATGGCGCTGATCGCGATGGAGGAGCCGCCTTCCTTCGACGCGCGCAGCCTGCGGCTGGAGAAGCAGAAGGTGCTGCAGTCCGTCGTGCTCCCCCGGCGGCTGGACCTCTCCACCGCCCGCGGGCAGTACGTCGAGGGTTGGGCCGGCGGCCTCAAGGTGCCCGGCTACACCGACGAGCAGGACATCCCCAAGGACTCGACCACCGAGACCTTCGCGGCGATCAAGCTGGAGATCGAGACCAGGCGCTGGGCCGGGGTGCCGTTCTACCTGCGCACCGGGAAGCGGCTCGGCCGGCGGGTCACCGAGGTGGCCGTGGTCTTCAAGCGGGCCCCGCACCTCCCGTTCGGCGACACCGCCACCGAGGAGCTGACCCAGAACGCGCTGGTGATCCGGGTGCAGCCCGACGAGGGCGTCACCATGCGCTTCGGGGCGAAGGTGCCGGGCACCGCGATGGAGATCCGGGACGTGAACATGGACTTCGCCTACGGCGGCACGTTCACCGAGTCCAGCCCCGAAGCCTACGAGCGGCTGATCCTCGACGTGCTGCTCGGCGAGCCGCCGCTGTTCCCGAGGCACGAGGAGGTCGAGCTTTCCTGGCAGATCCTCGACCCGATCGTGGAGTACTGGGCCAAGCACGGGAAGCCCGCGCCGTACGAGGCCGGCACCTGGGGGCCGGAGTCGGCGGACAAGATGCTCGCCCGTGACGGACGCGTCTGGAGGCGGCCGTGATAGATCTGACCGACACCGACTCCAGCGCCATCGCCGCGGAGTTCCTGCGCGCGCGTCGGCGCGCCGGCAGCCCCGCCATGGGGATGGTGATGACCCTGGTCGTGGTCGTCGACGAGGACGGCGCGAACGCGGCCATGGAGGTGGCGCGCACCGCCGCCCGCGAGCATCCCGCCCGGCTGCTCGGCGTGGTGATCGGCAACGGCCGGGGCACCCCGCAGGTGGACGCGGAGATCGGGATCGGGTCCGGGGCCTCCGGCGAGCGGGCCCTGATCCGGCTCAGTGGCGAGGTCACCAAGCACCCCGAGTCGGTGGTGCTGCCGCTGCTGTTGCCCGACTCCCCCGTCGCGATGTGGTGGCCGCGCAACGCGCCGGAGGACCCCGCTGCCGACCCGCTCGGCCGGCTGGCGCAGCGGCGGATCACCGACGCCGCCGCGGTCCCTCGGGCCAAGGCCAAGGCGATGCTGACCCAGTGCCGCAACTACGCCCCCGGCAACACCGACCTGGCCTGGACCCGGATCACCGGCTGGCGGGCGCTGCTGGCCGCGGCACTCGACCAGCACCCCGGCCGGGTAGTCTCCGCGTCGGTGACCGCCGAGCGGATCAGCCCGAGTGCCGACCTGTTGTCGGCGTGGCTCGCCGACCGGCTGCGCATCGACGTCGACCGACGCAGCTCCGACGGCCCCGGGATCACCGACGTGGTGCTGACCACCCGGCAGGGCGACGTGTCGCTGGTGCGGTACGACGGGAAGCTGGCCACGCTCTCCTCCCCCGGCCAGCCCGACCGGCCGGTCGCACTCAAGCGACGCGAGCTCGCCGAGCTGCTCTCGGAGGAGCTGCGTCGCCTCGACCCGGACGACGTCTACGCGCGCACGGCGCGCCGCATGGTGAAGATGCAGGACAAGGCGGCCCGGCGCTCGTGACCGAGGAGTCGGTGCTGCGCCACCACGACCGCGAGGTGCTCGTGCACGCCGTCGCCGCCCGCCTGGTGGCCCGGCTGGTCGACCTGCAGCGGCACGGCACCGTCCCCTCGCTGGCCCTCACCGGCGGCAGCGTCGCCACCGAGGTGTACGCCGCCGTCGCCGACTCGGAGGCCGCGAGCGCCGTCGATTGGGGACGGGTCGAGCTGTGGTGGGGCGACGAGCGGTTCGTCCCGGCCGGGGACGGCGACCGCAACGACGGGCAGGCGCGGAAGGCGCTGCTGGACCGGGTCCCGCTCGACCCGCGGCGCGTGCACCCGATGCCGGCCGCCGACGGTCCCACCACCGACCTCGACGCCGCCGCCGAGAGCTACGCCCGAGAGTTGCGCGAGGGCGGCCGGGACCGGTTCGACCTGGTGCTGCTCGGTGTCGGGCCCGACGGGCACGTGGCCTCGCTGTTCCCCGGCTTCCCCCAGCTCGACGTGGAGCACACCATCGCTGTGGCGGTCCGGGACTCGCCCAAGCCGCCTCCGGAGCGGATCAGCCTGACGTTCCCGGCGCTCGAGCGCAGCGACGAGGTGTGGTTCGTGGCTGCCGGGGACGAGAAGGCCGACGCCGTAGGACGGGCGCTCGACCCGGCCACCGACCCGCACGAGGTGCCCGCAGCCCGGCCGAGAGGCGCCAGGCGCACGTTCTGGCTGCTCGACGAGGCCGCCGCCTCGCGGATCTAGAAGATGATCTCGCCGCGCTTGCGGCGCTCGCGGAGCGTGGCGATCGCCTCGTCGAGGATGGCTTCGGCCTCCTTGTCCGAGCGCCGCTCCTTCACGTAGGCCAGGTGAGTCTTGTAGGGCTCGATCTTCGGCGGCGGAGGCGGGTTGTCGGAGTCGAGGCTGGCCGGGAGCCCGCACCGCGGGCAGTCCCAGGACTCGGGGACCTGCGCGTCGACCGCGAAGATCACCACCGACTCGTGCCGGTGCGCGCAGAAGTACACCACTTGGCGGCGCGGCGCGGTGTCGCCGCGCTCGGCCTCCCCCATCGGACCTGCACCGACACGGCTGCCCCGGATCGCGCTTCCTCCACCTGCCACGGCTCTAGCTCTCCTGTTCGTCCGTCTTCGTCAGCTGCCGCTGCCCTTGAGCAGCAGCCCCAGCGCGATGATGCAGGCGAACCAGATCAGGCCGAGGCCCACCGTGAGGCGGTCCAGGTTCCGTTCCGCGACCGAGGACCCACCGAGCCCGCTGGAGACGCCACCCCCGAACATGTCCGAGAGTCCGCCGCCACGGCCCTTGTGCAGCAGGATCAGCAGGATCAGCAGGACACTGGTGATGACGAGCACGACACTGAAGGCGATGACCACGGTGCGCAAGCCTAGCTCACGGACTCTCGCTCACAGCACCGGCATCTCGTAAAACCGGCAGATTCCCCCGAACTCGTCGGCCTGGAGGCTGGCTCCGCCCACCAGCGCGCCGTCCACGTCGGGCTGCGCCATGATCGCCGCCACGTTGGCGGCCTTCACCGACCCGCCGTAGAGCACCCGCAGCGCCGCGGCCGCCTCCGGCGACAGCTTGTCGGCGATCCGGCCCCGGATCGCCGCGCAGACCTCCTGCGCGTCCTCCGGAGTCGCCACCTCTCCGGTGCCGATCGCCCAGACCGGCTCGTAGGCCACCACGAGACCGGCCACCTGCTCGGCAGACAGGCCGGCGAGCGAGCCGTCCACCTGCTCCAGGGTGTGCTCGACGTGCCGGCCCTCGCGGCGGACCTCGAGGCCCTCGCCCACGCACACGATCGGGGTGATCCCGGCCGCCAGCGCCCGCAGGGCCTTGGCGTTGACCAACGCGTCGTCCTCGGCGTGGTACTGCCGGCGCTCGGAGTGCCCGACCACCGCGTAGGAGCAGCCGAGCTTGGCGAGCATGGCCGCGGAGACCTCGCCGGTGTAGGCGCCGTTCTCGTGTGCGGAGACGTCCTGAGCGCCGTACCGGATGGCGAGCCGGTCGCCGTCCACCAGCGTCTGCACGCTGCGCAGGTCGGTGAACGGCGGCAGCACCGCCACCTCCACCCGGGCGTAGTCGTGCTTCTTGTCGGTCAGGATCCAGGCCAGCTTCTGGACCAGCACCACCGCCTCGGCGTGCGTGAGGTTCATCTTCCAGTTGCCGGCCATCAGCGGCACGCGGGTCCCCCGGGTCCCAGCCCGGCTCATCCCAGCACCTCCAGTCCGGGCAGGTGCTTGCCTTCGAGGTACTCCAGGCTGGCGCCACCACCGGTGGAGATGTGCGAGAACGCGGAGTCCGGGAAGTCGAGCGAGCGCACCGCGGCGGCGGAGTCGCCGCCGCCGACCACGGACAGCCCCTCAACCCGGTTCAGCGCCTCCGCAACCGCGCGGGTGCCGCCGGAGAACGCCTCGATCTCGAAGACCCCCATCGGCCCGTTCCAGAACACCGTGCGGGCGTCGGCGAGCGCTTCGGCGAACAGCTTCTCGGAGTCCGGGCCGATGTCCACGCCGATCTTGTCGGCGGGAATGGCGTCGGCGGGCACCACGGCGACCGCTGAGCCCTCCTCCACGGCGTCGGCGACCCGGATGTCGGTCGGAAGCACGATGCGCACCCCGGACGCCTCCGCCTGCTCCAGGTAGCGCCGGCAGGTGTCCACCTGGTCCTCCTCGAGCAGGCTGCGGCCCACGTCGTGGCCCTGGGCGCGCAGGAAGGTGAAGACCATCCCGCCGCCGATGAGCAACCGGTCGGCCTTGTCGAGGAGGCTGGCGATCACCCCGAGCTTGTCTGAGACCTTCGAGCCGCCGAGGACGACGGCATAGGGCCGCTCGGGCTTCTCGGTGAGCCGGCGCAGCACGTCCAGCTCGCCGGCCACCAGCTCGCCCATGGCGTGCGGCAGCAGCCGCGCCACGTCGTAGACCGAGGCCTGCTTGCGATGCACCACCCCGAAGCCGTCGCTGACGAAGGCGTCGCCGAGCTCGGCCAGCCGGCGCGCGAACGCCTCCCGCTCCGCCTCGTCCTTGCTGGTCTCCCCCGGGTCGAAGCGGACGTTCTCCAGCACCGCGACCTGGCCGGGCGCGAGCCCGTCGACCACCGCGTGGGCGCTCTCCCCGACGGTGTCGGTGGCGAACGCGACGGGGGCGCCGAGCAGCTCACCGAGCCGTTCGGCGACCGGGGCGAGGGAGTACGCCGGGTCGGGCGCGCCCTTGGGGCGTCCCAGGTGGGCCATGACGACGACCCTGGCGCCGGAATCGGCGAGCTCGCGGATGGTCGGCACGCTGGCCCGGATCCGGCCGTCGTCACCGATCCGGCCTCCGGACAGAGGAACGTTGAGGTCGGAGCGGACCAGGACCCGCTTGCCGCGCACGTCTCCTAGTGAGTCAAGGGTGCCCATCGGGTCAGAGGGACTCGCCGACGTAGCCGATGAGGTCCGCGAGGCGGTTGGAGTAGCCCCACTCGTTGTCGTACCAGCCGACGATCTTGACCTGGTCGCCGATCACCTTGGTCAGCCCCGAGTCGAAGATGCAGGAGGCCGGGTCGGTGACGATGTCGCTGGACACGATGGGTGCGTCGGTGTAGCTCAGGTAGCCGCGCAGCGGACCGTCCGCGGCAGTGCGGAACGCCGCATTCACCTCCTCGACGCTGGTCTCCCGGCCGACGTTGACAGTCAGGTCGGTGGCCGAGCCGGTGGGCACCGGCACCCGCAGCGCGTAGCCGTCGAGCTTGCCCTTCAGCTGGGGCAGGACCAGGCCGATGGCCTTGGCCGCCCCCGTCGAGGTGGGCACCACGTTCAGCGCGGCGGCCCGGGCCCGGCGCAGGTCCTTGTGCGGGCCGTCCTGCAGGTTCTGGTCCTGGGTGTAGGCGTGCACGGTGGTCATCAAGCCCTTGACGATCCCGAACTCGTCGTCGAGGACCTTCGCCATCGGCGCCAGGCAGTTGGTGGTGCACGAGGCGTTGGAGATCAGCGTGTGCTCGGCCGGGACGTAGTCGGTGTGGTTGACGCCCATCACCACGGTGACGTCCTCGTTCTTGGCGGGGGCGGAGATGATCACCTTGCGGGCGCCGGCCTCCACGTGCGCGCGGGCCTTCGTGGCGTCGGTGAACAGGCCGGTGGACTCCACCACGACGTCGACGCCGAGGTCCTTCCACGGCAGCTGGGCCGGGTCACGCTCTGCGAGGATCTTCAGAGTGCTGCCGCCGACCTTGATGCCCCCGTCCATGGCGGTCACCTCGTCGGGGTAGCGGCCCAGGATGGAGTCGTACTTCAGCAGGTGGGCCATGGTCGCGAGGTCGCCGAGGTCGTTGGCGGCGACGATCTCGATGTCGGTACCGGACGCCTGCACGGCGCGGTAGAAGTTCCGGCCGATACGGCCGAAGCCGTTGATTCCCACGCGAACTGTCACGGAAACGCACTCCTCGGTAGCGACGGTACGGCGGGGCCGCCGGGGCCCCTCGTCTCAGACCCTACCGGGTGCGCTCCGAGCGGTCCTACGGCTCCTCGGCGAGCATCTCCGCGGTGAGACTGGCCTCCGTGTCCGGGATGCCGAGCTCCTGGGCGCGCTTGTCCGCCATCGCCAGCAGCCGGCGGATCCGGCCGGCGATCGCGTCCTTGGTCAACGGCGGCTCGTGCAGCTGACCGAGCTCCTCGAGCGAAGCCTGCTTGTGCTTGAGTCGGAGGTCGCCGGCCAACCGCAGGTGGTCGGGCACGTCGTCGCCCAGGATCTCCAGGGCCCGCTCGACCCTGGCGCCGGCCGCGACAGCGGCGCGTGCCGAACGGCGCAGGTTCGCGTCGTCGAAGTTCGCCAGTCGGTTCGCGGTGGCCCGCACCTCGCGGCGCATCCGCCGCTCCTCCCAGGCCATCAGCGACTCGTGGGCGCCGAGCCGGGTGAGGAGGGCGCCGATCGCGTCGCCGTCGCGGATCACCACGCGGTCCACGCCGCGCACCTCGCGGGCCTTGGCGGGGATACCGAGCCGCCGAGCCGCGCCCACGAGGGCGAGCGCCGCCTCCGGACCCGGGCAGGTGACCTCGAGTGCCGACGAGCGGCCCGGCTCGGTGAGGGACCCGTGGGCGAGGAACGCGCCGCGCCAGGCCGCGACCGCGTCGCAGCCGGCCCCGGACACCACTTGCGGCGGCAGGCCGCGCACCGGGCGGCCGCGGCCGTCGAGCAGGCCGGTCTGGCGGGCGAGCTGCTCCCCGTCGCGGACCACCCGGACGACATACCTGCTGCCCTTGCGCAGTCCGTTGCCGGAGACCATCACCACGTCCGAGTGGTGCCCGTAGACCTCCGCGATGTCCCGGCGCAGCCGTCGGGCTGCGGAACCGGTGTCCAGCTCGGCCTCCACCACGATCCGGCCACTGACGATGTGCAGCCCGCCGGCGAACCGCAGCATCGAGGAGACCTCGGACTTTCGGCAACACGACTTCGTCACCGTGGTGCTGGCCAGCTCCGCCTTCACCTGAGCCGTCATCGCCATGCGACCGATCCTGCCACGTTCACGTCCCTTCTCACGAATGCGTGAGGACGCTCACCCTATGCCGCTCCCATCAGCCGCGCATAGGCATTGGCCAACTTGGCCGGATCGTGATGTGGGCTGCCGTCATCGGCCGCCAGGTCGGCGACCATCAGCTCCGCACCAAGGGCAGCGGCGACCTTCCCGAGACGGTCCGCGTCGCCCACCGACCGCTGGTCGGCAAGCACCACGTCCAGGGTGAGGTCGGGGGCGTGGGCTGCGAGCACCTCGAGGTGCGTCTCCGGGGTGAAGCCGTCGGTCTCCCCTGCTTGGGGCTCGAGGTTCACGGTCACCGCCTTGCGCGCCGGGGACTCCACCAGCGCCTTGCGCAACGCCGGGACGAGCAGGTGCGGGATCACGCTGGTGTACCAGGAGCCAGGGCCGAGCACCAGCCAGTCTGCCGACCCCACCGCGGTGAGCGCCTGGGGGCAGGCCGGCGGGTCGGCGGGCTCGAGCCGCACCGAGACCACCCGGCCGTGCGTGGAGGCGACCTGCACCTGTCCGCGGACGCTGGTCAGCAAAGTCGGATCGCCGGGCACCAGGCCGCTCACCTCGGCCGCGATGTCGATCGGGGTCACCGACATCGGCAGCACCCGGCCGTGCGCGCCGAGCAGCCGGCCCACCCAGTCCAGACCGTCGACGTGGTCGCCGAGCAGCTCCCACAGGGCGACGATGAGCAGGTTGCCGACCGCGTGCTGGTTCATCGCCCCGGGGCTGACGAACCGGTGCTGCAGCACCCTCGCCCAGGTGCCGCCCCAGTCGTCGTCACCGCACAACGCCGCCAGCGCCTGGCGCAGGTCCCCGGGCGGAAGCGCGCCGAACTCCCGGCGAAGCCGGCCGGAGGAGCCGCCGTTGTCGGCGACCGTGACGACCGCTGTCAGGTCGGTGACCACGCGGCGAAGGGCGGACAGCGACGCGGCCAGGCCATGGCCTCCGCCGAACGCCACCACCCGCCGGTCCAGCACGGTCATTCCCGGCCCAGGTCGCGGTGCATCGGGCGCGCGTCGAGGCCGCGGGCCCGGAGCAGGGCCGCGATCTCCTCCGTCATCGCCACGCTGCGGTGCTTGCCCCCCGTGCAGCCGATCGCCACGGTCATGAAGCGCTTGCCCTCCCGCAGGTAGCCCTCCGCGACGGTCTCGACGAGACCGACGTACTGCTCGACGAACTCCTTGGCCTCCGGCCGGTTCTTCACGTAGTCGGCCACCGCCCGGTCCCGCCCGGACAGGTGGCGCAGCTCCGGCACCCAGTGCGGGTTGGGCAGGAACCGCATGTCGGCCACCAGGTCGGCATCGACCGGGATGCCGTACTTGAACCCGAAGCTGACGACGGTGGCCGCGAGCGACATGGTCTCCTTGGTCCCGAACTCCTCGGCGACCCGGTCGGTGAGCTGGTGCACGTTCAGGCTGGAGGTGTCGATGATCAGGTCGGCGTCGCCGCGCAGGGCCGCCAGCACCGCCCGCTCGCGGTGCAGCCCGTCGAGCAGGCGCCCTCCGGCCTGCAGCGGGTGCGGCCGGCGCGCGGCCTCCTGGCGGCGCACCAGCACGTCGTCGTTCGCCTCCAGGTACAACAGGGTGGTCTGCCTGCCGGTGCTGCCCTGCGCCAGCACCTCCTGCAGCGAGGCGAAGAACGACCCGGAGCGCACGTCGACGACCACCGCGATCGGCTGTAGCGGCCCCTGGGACTCGTCCACCAGCCGGACCACGTCCGGGACCAGTTGGGGCGGCAGGTTGTCCACGACGAAGAAGCCCAGGTCCTCCAGCTCCTTCGCGGCTGTGCTGCGGCCGGCGCCGGTCATGCCGGTCACCACCACGAGCTGCCCCCGGTTGTCGCCCATCAACGCTCCTCTACTTCGGTATCGAGCTCCGCCGATGCCCTCGGATCGAGCTCCGCCGATATCTCGCCGGTCGCGGTGTTCACCGTCACGCCCGGCTGCGTGTCGGCAAGGGCGGCGGCGATCGCCGCGGCGGTCCTAGGTCCGATGCCCGGCACCTCGGCGATCTCCTCCACTGTGGCAGCCCGCAGCCGCTTGAGGGACCCGAACCGGCGCAGCAGCGTCTTGCGACGCACCTCTCCGAGACCGGGCACGTCGTCGAGGAGGCTTTCCACCATGCTCTTGGAGCGCCGCGACCGGTGGTGCGTGATCGCGAACCGGTGCGCCTCGTCGCGGACTCGCTGCAGGAGGTAGAGCGCCTCGCTCGTCCGCGGCAAGATCACCGGGTCCTCCCGACCGGGCAGCCACACCTCCTCCAACCGCTTGGCCAGCCCGCACACCGGCACGTCGTCGATACCGAGCTCGTCGAGGGCGCGCTGCGCCGCAGCCACCTGCGGCGGGCCGCCGTCCACCACGACCAGGCCGGGGGCGTAGGCGAACTTCTTGGGGCGGCCGGTCTCGGGATCCACGAGGGCGTCGACGGCTGCGTCGGGTGAGCCGATCTCGGGCGTCTCGGCGCGTTCGTCGAGGTAGCGCCGGAACCGCCGGGTGATCACCTCGTGCATCGAGGCGACGTCGTTCTGGCCCTCAACACCGCGCACCACGAACCGGCGGTACTCACCCTTGCGGGGAAGGCCGTCCTCGAAGACCACCATGGATCCGACCACCTCCGTGCCCTGCAGGTTGGAGATGTCGTAGCACTCGACGCGCAGCGGCGCCTCCGGCAGCCCGAGGGCCAGCTGGATCTCCTCCAGGGCCCGATTGCGGGTGGTCAGGTCGCTGGCCCGCTTGGTCTTATGCAGCGCCAGCGCCTGCTTGGCGTTGCGGCCCACCGTCTCCTGGAGCGCCTTCTTGTCCCCGCGCTGTGGGACACGCACCCGGACCCGGGACCCGCGCAGGTCGGTCAGCCACTGCTCGAGCGCGTCGAGGTCGTCCGGGACGGCCGGGACCAGCACCTCGCGGGGGATGGCGTCGCCCGCCTCTCCGTCGTACAGCTGCTGCAGGAACCGCTCGACCAGCTCGCCGGTGCCGGCGTCGTCGACGATGTCGGCCACCCAGCCGCGCTGCCCGCGGATCCGGCCGCCGCGCACGTAGAAGATCTGCACCGCCACCTCGAGCGGGTCCTCGGCGAACGCGACCACGTCGGCGTCGGTGCCGTCGCCGAGCACCACCGCCTGCTTCTCCATGGCCCGGTTCAACGCCCCGATGTCGTCGCGGAGCCGGGCCGCGCGCTCGAAGTCGAGGTCGGCCGACGCGGCGTACATCTCCTTCTCCAGCCGTTTGACGAACGCCGTCGTCTGCCCCGCCATGAAGTCGCAGAAGTCCTCGACGATCGCCCGGTGCTCCTCCTCGCTCACCCGGCCCACGCACGGGGCGGAGCACTTGCCGATGTAGCCGAGCAGACAGGGCCGGCCGATCTGCGCGGACCGCTTGAACACCCCGTTGGAGCAGGACCGCATCGGAAACACCCGCAGCAGCAGGTCGACGGTCTCGCGGATCGCCCAGGCGTGCGAGTAGGGCCCGAAGTAGCGGACCCCCTTCTTCTTCGCGCCGCGCCCGACCATCACCCGCGGGAACTGCTCGTTGACGGTGACCGCCAGCCAGGGGTAGGACTTGTCGTCGCGGTACTTGACGTTGAACCGCGGGTCGAACTCCTTGATCCAGGAGTACTCCAGCTGCAGCGCCTCGACCTCGTTGCGCACGACGGTCCACTCGACGCTCGCCGCCGTGGTCACCATCTGCCGGGTGCGCGGGTGCAGCGCGGAGATGTCCTGGAAGTAGGAGGACAGCCGCGAGCGCAGCGACTTGGCCTTGCCGACGTAGACGACGCGGCCGTGCTGGTCCCGAAAGCGGTAGACCCCCGGGTCCACGGGGATCTCGCCCGGTCGGGGGCGGTACGTCGAGGGGTCGGCCACGCCCCAAGCCTACGAAAACCCGGTGACGCGCAGGTATGCCGACCACTCGCGCGTCCCTGCCGCTCACCCGGGCGCAGCGCCGGCCCGGGTCGGGCGGGTCACTCGACCGTGATCCGGTTCCCGCTCACCTTGACGGCCAGTGCCGGCAGCGGCTTGGGCGCCGGGCCCTGCTGCACCGAACCATCCGTGATGGAGAACTTGCTGCCGTGGCAGGGGCAGTTGATCGTCCCGCCGTCGACGTTGGTCACCAGGCACCCCTCGTGGGTGCAGACCGCGGAGAAGCCCTTGTAGGTGCCCTGCTGCGGCTGGGTCACGACGACGTGGTCCCTCGCCGAGATCGCGCCGCCACCGACCGGCACCTCCCCGGCGGTGAAGCTGTGCTTGGTGGGGGTCGGTGCCGCGCCGCAGGCGGCGACGGCCGCCAGTCCCGCTGCCCCGGCCCCGACGACGCCCGCCGTACGCAACACCGTGCGGCGGTCCACCTCCCGGCCGAACAGCCTGTCGTCCTGCTGCTCCGGCCGCTCCGCCGGTTGCCCTTCGCTCACCATGCCGGCACGGTATGCCGTGCGCCTGAGCGGATGCTTGGGGCCCCCCGTCAGCCGGCAAGCCGGTCGGCGGCGGCGAGGATCCCGTGCGCCCGGGCGTCCAGTGCCCGCATCCGGCGCTGGCTCGGTGGGTGGCTGCCGAACTCGGCCAGCGTGAGCTGCCGCTGGATCTGCGCAGCCACCACGTCGCGCTGCCGCCCCAGCTCCTCCAGCCGGGCGCTCACCGCGTGGTAGCGGCGGTCCTGGCCGGGTGCTCCGCTGGCGGCGGCCTCGGTCGCGGCCCGCAGGGTGTTCAGGCCGAACGCGCCGACGCAGGCGTTGAGCTGCTTGTAGGTCTGGCCCAGCCGCAGCACCTCGCGGCTGTGCGCGAACCGTGGTGTGCCGCGCGCGGTGAGGTCCTCCAGCAGCACCCGGCCGTCGCTGACGTAGTCGTCCGTCAGCCCCAGCAGCGCCAGCATGGTCGGCCGGATGTCGGTCTGGTCCGACCACGTGCTCCGGTCGTAGCCCTGCCGTTGCACGCCCGGTCCGGCGAGCCCCAGCCAGGTGACGACGATCTGCGGGCTGACCGTGCCGTGGTTCCAGGCGTACCGGGAGTTCACCTGCACGAACGGCGCCCCGGGGCACCCGGACCCGGTCTGGCACTCGTAGAAGTCGGGCCGTCCGAACGCGACGAAGGTCGGCGTCCGGGCCGGGTCGGCGGTGACCAGGTGCAGCAGTCGCTGCTCGGTCCGGTCGGCGAGGTAGCGGTTCACCGTCTGGGACCGCCCCGTGTAGGGGTTGGTCGCCGTGACCTTCAGTGTGTCCCGCTCCAGCCGGCGCACCGAGGGGTCGGACTGCTCCGGGTTGCCGCGGACGTAGACGGCAGGCGCGACCCCGGCATACAGATCGAACGGGGTGGTGTCGCCGCGCTGGGCGGCGAGCAGTCCCTGGAGGTTGGTGTTCACCTCGCCGAGGTCGCCGTTGCCGGTGTAGGTGCACGGCGTGGTCACCCCGTCGCAGCCGGACTTCTGCACCCCGATGAAGTGGTCGCCCTCGTCGGCGGTGACGACGAACAGCGTGTTGCCGGTGGTGATCCCGTCGTGCTTGAGCCGGGTGAAGAAGCGTGCGAAGGCGGCGTCGTACTGGCGCAGCTGGGTTTCCATGCCCGCCTCGCCCGGGCCGAACGAGCCGCCGCGCGGGTTGCTCACCGCGTGCGGGTCGTGCACGTCGGACAGGTAGGTGTAGGTGACCGGCACGCCGGACTCCTGCAGCGCGGCGGTGTAGCCGAGCGCGGTCGCCGCGGTCATCCCGTCGAACCCGGGGAAGCCGGGCTTGGGTGCGCCCTCGGGGGTCTTCGCGTAGGGGTTGGTGATCACGTGCCCGAAGATGTCGCGCACCCGCACGGAGTGGTCGGCCGTGAGGTGCGGGCCGAGGTAGCGGTTCCCGACGAGCATCCGGTAGCCGTGGTAGCCGCCGGGCTCGTCCGGCAGCAGGTCGGCGACCGCGTGCGGGTCGGTGCACAACCGGCTGTGCCGCGTGCAGTGGACCGCCAGGCCGCCGTAGTCGGCCATCTCCGCGTCCTTGTAGGGGTCGGGGTCGCTGCGGACCTGCTGGGCCTCCGGCGAGCTCGGCCCGAAGATCTTCGGGACGTCGGAGTCGGCGTTCTCCACGATGGCGTTGCTCGAGGCGATGGCGCCGAAGTCGCAACCGGCCCGGGTGAAGGGCACCCATGGCGCCGGCGTGTTCTTCCCGCCCGTCGTCACCAGGCTGTATGCCGTGTCGCTGGGTGACGGGGTGCCGTCATAGACCCGGTCGGTCCAGTAGGTGAAGGTGTTCGCCTGCGAGGAGGTCCCGTCCGGGTGGAAGTAACGGTAGTTGTTGCTGATCGGCTGCCCGTGCCGGTCGCCGTAGAGGCCGGTCGCCGCGCTGAGCAGGTCGGTGCCGGTGTGCGAGATGAGCGGCGTGTGGTGGTGGGTGATCAGCGTGCCGTTGGAGGTGAGGAAGTTCAGCAGGTGCGGCATCTGCTGCAGGTCCGAGGGCACGTTCGGGTTGTCCCGGGTCAGGTGCACGTTGTCGAAGGACAGGTAGACCACGTGGTCGACCTGCCCGCGGGGGCCGAGCCGGCACCCGTGGGCCGGGAGCTGCGGCACTGCCGTTGACGCTGGCTCATTCGCCGGAGCCGGGGGCGGGCCGGCGACGGCCGCCGGGACGGTCAACGCGGTGACCGTGGCGCCCGCGCCGGCGACCGCGATCGCGAGGCGGGTCCCTCGGCGGATGGTGTGCCACAGGGTCTGGATCATGCTGACCTCCAGGGAGCCGGCCGAACCTTGGCAGGCTACGACCGCCCCGGTGTCCCGACAAGCGGGAACCGGGCCGAGGGTCAGCGCCGCGCGCGGGCGAGCACCGGGGCGAGGAACCGCCCGGTGTGGCTGTCCTCGTCCTCGGCAACCTGCTCGGGCGTGCCCTCGGCGACGACCCGGCCGCCGCCGTCCCCGCCCTCGGGGCCCATGTCGACGATCCAGTCGGCGTTCTTGATCACGTCGAGGTTGTGCTCGATGACGATCACCGTGTTGCCCTTGTCGACCAGGCCCTGCAGCACCGCGAGCAGCTTGCGGATGTCCTCGAAGTGCAGCCCCGTCGTCGGCTCGTCGAGGACGTAGACAGTCCGCCCGGTGGAGCGCTTCTGCAGCTCAGCCGCCAGCTTCACGCGCTGCGCCTCGCCGCCGGACAGGGTCGGGGCAGGCTGCCCCAGCCGGACGTAGCCGAGGCCGACGTCGTTCAGGGTGGTCAGGTGCCGGGCGATCGCCTGCACCGGCGCGAAGAACTCGACCGCCTCCTCGATCGGCATGTCGAGGACGTCGGCGATGGTCTTGCCCTTGTAGTGGACCTCGAGCGTCTCGCGGTTGTAGCGCGCCCCGTGGCAGACCTCGCAGGGGACGTAGACGTCGGGCAGGAAGTTCATCTCGATCTTGATCGTGCCGTCACCAGAGCACGCCTCGCAGCGGCCGCCCTTGACGTTGAACGAGAACCGGCCCGGCAGGTAGCCGCGGATCTTGGCCTCGGTGGTCTCCGCGAACAGCTTGCGGATGCGGTCGAACACCCCGGTGTAGGTCGCCGGGTTGCTCCGCGGAGTGCGTCCGATGGGGCTCTGGTCGACGTGGACCACCTTGTCGAGGTGCTCCAGCCCGCTGACGGTGCGGTGCCGTCCGGTGACACGGCGGGCACCGTTGAGCCGGTTGGCCAGCACGTTGTAGAGGATGTCGTTGACCAGCGTGGACTTCCCCGAGCCGGAGACACCGGTCACCGCGACCAGGTTGCCGAGCGGGAAGCTCACGTCGATGCCGTGGAGGTTGTGCTCGCGGGCGCCCTTGACGGTGACCACCCGGCCGTCCTGCGGCCGGCGCACCTCCGGCACGGGGATCTGCCGCCGACCGGACAGGTAGTCGCCGGTGAGCGAGTCGCGGTTGGTGAGCAGCTCGGCGACCGGTCCGGAGTGGACCACCTTGCCGCCGTGCTCCCCGGCGCCGGGGCCGATGTCGAGCACCCAGTCCGCGGTCTCGATCGTGTCCTCGTCGTGCTCGACCACGATGAGGGTGTTGCCGAGGTCGCGCAGCCGGGTCAGCGTGTCGATGAGCCGGTGGTTGTCGCGCTGGTGCAGCCCGATGGAGGGCTCGTCGAGCACGTAGAGGACGCCGACCAGGCCGGACCCGATCTGGGTGGCGAGCCGGATGCGCTGCGCCTCGCCCCCGGAGAGGGTGCCCGCCGGCCGGTCCAGCGACAGGTAGTCGAGTCCGACGTCGAGCAGGAAGCCGAGGCGGGCGTCGATCTCCTTGATCACCCGCTCGGCAATCTGCCGCTCCCGCTTGCTGAAGTCGACCTCGGCGAGGAACTTGGCGCAGTCGGCGATCGCGAGCGAGCACACCTCGGCGATGCTGCGGCCGCCGAGGAGCACCGCGAGGGACTCCGGTTTGAGCCGCGCGCCACCACAGGCCGGGCACGGGATCTCGCGCATGTAGCCCTCGTAGCGCTCACGGCTCCAGTCGGACTCGGTCTCCGCGTGGCGACGCTTGACGAACGGCACCACGCCCTCGAACCCGGTGGTGTAGGAGCGTTCCCGGCCGTAGCGGTTGCGGTAGCGGACGTGGACCTTGTAGTCCTTGCCGTGCAGCAGCGCCTCCTTGGCGCGCTTGGGCAGCGCCTTCCACGGGGTGTCGAGGGAGAACTTCAGGTCCTCGGCGAGCGCCCCGATCACGCGCAGGAAGTAGTCGGCCGAGCCGGACCCCTGCGCCCAGGGTGCGATGGCGCCCTCGCGGATCGAGCGGTCCTCGTCGGGAACGAGCAGCTCAGGGTCGACCTCGAGCTCGGTGCCGATGCCGGTGCACACCGGACAGGCGCCGAACGGCGAGTTGAACGAGAACGACCGCGGCTCGACCTCGTCGATCGACAGGGGGTGCTCGTTCGGGCAGGCCATCTTCTCGGAGAACCGGCGCTCCCGCGGCATCCCGCTGGCGTCGTCCGCCGCGTCGTCGGCGACGTCGACGAACTCGACGATCAGCAGCCCACCGGCGAGCACCAGGGCGGTCTCCACCGAGTCGGTGAGCCGGCGGGTGGCCTTGGCATCCGCACCCTTGGCGACGAGCCGGTCGACCACCACGTCGATGGAGTGCTTCTTCTGCTTGGCGAGCTTCGGCGGCGCGGCCAGCGAGACCACCTCGCCGTCCACCCGGGCCCGCGAGAAACCCTTGGTCTGCAGCTCACCGAAGAGGTCGGCATACTCCCCCTTGCGGGAGCGTACGACGGGGGCGAGCACCTGGAAGCGGGTCCGCTCGGGCAGCTCGAGCAGCTGGTCGACGATCTGCTGCGGGGTCTGCTTGGTGACCGGCTCCCCGCACACCGGGCAGTGCGGCCGACCCACCCGGGCAAACAGCAGGCGCAGGTAGTCGTAGACCTCGGTGATGGTGCCGACGGTCGACCGGGGGTTGCGGTTGGTCGACTTCTGGTCGATGGAGACCGCGGGTGAGAGCCCCTCGATGAAGTCGACGTCCGGCTTGTCCATCTGGCCCAGGAACTGGCGGGCGTAGGCGGACAGCGACTCGACGTAGCGCCGCTGACCCTCGGCGAAGATGGTGTCGAAGGCGAGGGACGACTTGCCGGAGCCGGACAGCCCGGTGAAGACGATGAGGCTGTCCCGCGGCAGGTCGACGGAGACGTTCTTCAGGTTGTGCTCGCGGGCGCCGCGCACGACGAGGCGGTCGTGCGAGAACGCGGCGGAGGAGGTGGGGCGGGTGGGCAGGTCGGGCACCCCGCAATGGTAAGTGCCCGCACCGACACGTCGGTCCCACGTGCCCGTGCAGCGTGGACGCGGCAGGCAATACGGTGCTGTGCATGACCGAGGCGACTGAACGGACCACCCCCAAGCGCAGCACCACGGCCACCCGCGGGCGCTGGCGGGACCAGCCCGCGGCCCTCCCGATCGAGGACTACGCCGTGCTCGGCGACACGGGCACCTGCGCCCTCGTCGGCCGGAACGGCTCGGTGGACTGGCTGTGCCTACCGCGCTTCGACTCCCCCGCGTGCTTCGCCGCCCTGCTCGGCACCCCGCACCACGGACGCTGGCTGGTCGGGCCGGTGGAGCAGGCACGGACCACGCGGCGCTACGTGGGCAACAGCTTCGTGCTCGAGACCACCCACGAGACCGACTCCGGCGTCGTGCGGGTGACCGACTTCATGCCCATCGGTGACGGACGCGCCGACATCGTCCGCAAGATCGAGGGGGTCTCCGGCACGGTCCGCATGGAGCACGAGTGGTGCGTGCGGTTCAGCTACGGCAAGGTCCGCCCCTGGGTCCGCCGCCGCAAGGACGAACAGGGCCGCAACGTCATCGCTGCCGTCGCGGGCCCGGACGCACTGGTGCTGCGCGGCGACCGACTGCCCAAGGCCGTCGACGGTGTCCACCGGGACGAGTTCGACGTGCACGAGGGCGAGGCGGTGACCCTGTCGTGCACGTGGTTCAAGTCGTGGCACCCGGCGCCGGACCTGGCCGACCGTGAGGACGCCCTGCAGCGGACCCTGCGGTCCTCCGAGGAGTGGGCGGCCCGGTGCGACTACGACGGCCCCTACCGAGATGCGGTGATGCGCTCGCTGCTCGTGCTCCGGCTGCTGACCCACAGCGGCACCGGCGGCATCGTCGCGGCGCCCACCACCTCGTTGCCGGAGGACTTCGGCGGGGTGCGCAACTGGGACTACCGCTTCTGCTGGCTGCGGGACGCCTCCCTCACCCTCGAGGCGCTGATCGGCTGCGGCTACAGCCACGAGGTGGTGTCGCTGTGGCGCAACTGGCTGCTGCGTGCCGTCGCCGGCGACCCCAAGGACCTGCAGATCATGTATGCCGTCGACGGTGGCCGGGAACTGCCCGAGATCGAGCTGGCCCACCTGCCCGGCTACGACGGCTCGAGCCCGGTGCGGGTCGGCAACGGCGCGGTGAGCCAGCGCCAGACCGACGTCCTCGGCGAGGTCATGGCGGCCCTGGCCCTCGCCCGGCGCAGCGGGAACCCGGACACGCGCTTCTCCTGGGCCCTGCAGCGCACGCTGGTGGAGGGGCTGGCCGCGCGGTGGGACGAGCCGGACAACGGGCTCTGGGAGATCCGCGGGCCCCTGCGGCACTTCACCCACTCCCGGGTGATGGTGTGGGTCGCCTTCGACCGGGCCATCGCGGCGGCGGAGAGGCACGGCTACGACGGCCCTGTCGACCGGTGGCGTGAGCTGCGCGACAAGGTCCGCGAGGAGGTCCTGACCCACGGCTACAACGAGGAGAAGGGCACCTTCACCCAGCACTACGAGACCACCGAGGTCGACGCCTCGCTGCTCGTCATCCCGGCCGTCGGCTTCCTCGACCCGGACGATCCCCGCGTCCTCGGGACGATCAAGGCCGTGGAGCAGGAGCTCATGCAGGACGGGCTGGTGCTGCGCTACCGCACCCAGTCCGGGGTGGACGGCCTCTCGGGTGAGGAGCACCCGTTCCTCGCCTGCTCGTTCTGGCTCGTGACGGCATACGCCCTGGCCGGCCGGGTGGACGACGCGCACCGGCTCATGAAGCACCTGCTGGGCCTGTGCAACGACCTCGGCCTGCTCTCGGAGGAGTACGACCCGGCCGGGGAGCGGATGGTCGGCAACTACCCGCAGGCCTTCTCCCACCTGGCGCTGGTCGGGGCGGCCCTCGCGATCGACGACGCCGAACGCAGCGGCGACGGGGCCCGGCCACGGCGGGCACAGGGCACCATCCCGTTCCCGGAGCACCGCGACCACGGCAACAGCACCCCCACCGGGAGCGGGTCGTGAGTGCGACTTCGCACCTGCCGGAGAACCTCGCCCAGCTCGACCGGGAGACGGACCGGCTGGTGCGGGACGTCGCCGCGATGGACGACGCCGCCGTGCGGCAGGCGAGCCGGTGCGAGGGATGGACCCGCGCGCACGTCATCAGCCACGTGGCACGCAACGCCGACGGGCTGGCGAACCTGGCGCACTGGGCACTGACCGGCGAGCGGCGCGAGCAGTACGCCTCGCCGGAGTCGCGGGACGCCGACATCGAGGACGGGTCACGCCGAGGGGCCGCCGAGCTGCTGGCCGACCTGAGGGAGTCCGCGGAGCGGTTCGGTGCGCTCGCTCGCCGGCTCCCGGGCGAGGCGGAGGAGGCCCGGGTCGAGGCCCGCGGCGGACGCACGATGCGGGGGCGCGACCTCGTGACCGCGCGCCTGCGCGAGGTCGTGTTCCACCACGTCGACCTCGACTGCGGGTTCGGCTTCGCCGATGCCGAGCCCGGGTTCGTGCAGCGCGCAGTCAACGAGTCGGTCCGCCGGCTCGGCGCGGCCGACCCGCAGCTGGCCCTGGTCCTGCAGGAACCCGGCGGTGAGCAGGTCGCCGTCCTCGGCGCCGGCGGGCAGGTGGTGACCGGGACGCCGGCGGACCTGCTGATGTGGCTGGCCCGCGGCGACGGTTCCGGGGTCAGCAGCGACCGGCCGCTGCCCTCCCTGCCGGCGTGGGGCTGAGCCTTGTTGCTGAACCTTCGCGGTCCGCGTAGGCAGCAGGGCCTCAGCAATTCCCCGCAAGCGGGAGGTGTCCCCAGTCGAGGTGCGCCGACGAAAACGGAGCGCCGCGTTGCGAAGCCCAGCCACCGAAGTCCCTTCACGAGGAGGATGCCGTGAGCTACACCGGAGACGTCCAACCGGGCGGTGCCAGCGACGTGCGGGAGCTGCCCGGGCTCACCGTGCGCAAGGCCAGCGTGTCGAGCATGGACAACAACGTCTACCTGCTGACCTGCACGGCCACGGGTCGCCAGCTGCTCGTCGACGCCGCCGACGACGCGCCCCGGGTCGCCCGGCTGGTCGCCGAGGGCGGCGAGGGCCTCGACACGGTCGTGACCACCCACCAGCACTGGGACCACCACCGCGCGTTGCAGCAGGTCGTGTCCGCGACCGGTGCCCACACCGCCGCCGGTGCGCCCGACGCCGACGAGCTGCCCGTCCCCCCGGACCAGCGCCTCGAGCAGGGCGACGAGGTGCGGTTCGGTGACGTCCGCCTCGCCGTGGTGCGCCTCACCGGCCACACCCCCGGCTCGATCGCCCTCGCCTGGACCGAGCCGGGTGGCCGGGCCCACCTGTGGACCGGGGACAGCCTCTTCCCCGGCGGCCCGGGCAAGACGTGGTCGGCGGCCGACTTCCGGCAGCTGATGGACGATCTCGAACAGCGGGTGTTCGGCGTCTACGGCGACGACACGTGGGTCTATCCCGGCCACGGCAAGGACACGACCCTGGGCGCGGAGCGCCCCCACCTGGCGGAGTGGCGCGACCGCGGCTGGTGACCCCCGCCGATCTCGGGACTTCCCTCCCGTTCTCGGGACTCTCCCGCCGATCTCGGGACTTCCCTCCCGTTCTCGGGACCCTCCCGCGGATCTCGGGACTCCCCGGAGCGGCTCAGTCCTCCAGCGATCGCGCGACCGCCGCGCCGATCGCCGCGAACGTGGGCAGCACTGTGGCTCCGTGGTCGACGCCCTCGACCGCGAGGTCCGTGGCGGTCACCGCCACAGCTGCCCACCGGTCCCCCCGGCGGAACAGCGCCATGTCGTGACGGACACCCACGAGCTCCCCGGTCTTGTTGCCGTGCCACACGTGCGACGGCAGCGCTCCGGGCAGCCCCGACACGTGCTGCTGCAGCGCGAGCAGGTTCAGTGCGTGGTCGGTCTCCCGGGCGGGCAGCAGCTCGCCACCCACGAGCAGCGCCAGCACCCGGGCCAGGTCACGGGCGCACGTGACGTTGTCCTGTCCGCGCGCCGCCGCCTCGAGATCCATGAGGTGCCGCTGCAGCCGGGTCCCGGTCAGGTGGTGCCGGTCGAGCAGGGCCCGCACCTGCGCGACGCCCACGAGGTCGATGACGGCGTTGGTCGCGTCGTTGTCGCTGAGCGCGATCATCAGGGCAAGCAGCTCGGCCAGCGGCAGCGTCGTCACCGACGGCGTGAGCGCCAGCGCGCCGCTGCCTCCGACCCGCGGGACGGCCACGGTGACCCGGCTGTCGAGCGCCAGCCGCCCCTGCGCGACCGCCTCGAGCGCCGCGACCAGCACCGGGACCTTGATGGTGCTCGCCGAGGGCACCGGCCGGTCGGCATCCATCTCGACCCGCCGCCCGCGATGGTCCAGCACAGCAACCGCCACCCGCCCTGGTGCGCCGTCCAGTGCCGCGCGGACCTGCCCCTCGAGTGCCGTCACGGCCGCGAGTATGCCGTGTGCTCCCGCGGCCGCCGCGGGGCCACCCACACCTCGTGCCCTAGGGTGCGAGCGTGCACGGTGAGTACAAGGTGCCCGGCGGGAAGCTGGTGGCAGTCGAGGTCGAGGTCAACGACGGCCGGCTGAGCGACGTGCACGTCTCGGGCGACTTCTTCCTGGAACCCGACAGCGCCCTGGAGGACATCGACGCGGCCCTGGTCGGCATGCCCACCGACGCGCACGCCGACCAGCTCGCCCACGCCATCTCGGGAGCGCTGGCCCCGGAGACGGCCATGATCGGGTTCAGCCCCCAAGCGGTCGGCATCGCCGTGCGCCGGGCGCTCGGGAAGGCGACCGACTGGCACGACCACGTCTTCGACGTCATCGGACCGGTCACGATGGACCCGGTGATGCACATGGCGCTGGACGAGGTGCTCCCGGCCGAGGTGGCGGCAGGACGGCGGGCGCCGACTCTGCGCTTCTGGGACTGGGACTCCTCACTCGTGGTCATCGGCTCGTTCCAGTCGGTGCGCAACGAGGTCGACGAGGACGGCGCCCGGCGGCACGGGATCAGCGTCGCCCGCCGCATCTCCGGCGGCGGCGCGATGTTCATGGAACCGGGCAACTGCATCACCTACTCCCTGGTCGTGCCCTCCTCCCTCGTGGAAGGGCTGACCTTCGAGCGGTCCTACGCCTTCCTCGACGACTGGGTGCTCGGCGCCCTCGAGGAGCTCGGCATCCGTGCCCGCTACGTGCCGCTCAACGACATCGCCTCGGATGTGGGCAAGATCGCCGGGGCGGCGCAGAAGCGGTTCGCCTCCGGGGTGGTGCTGCACCACGTCACGATGGCCTACGACATCGACGCCGACAAGATGACGGACGTCCTGCGCATCGGCAAGGAGAAGCTCTCCGACAAGGGGATCGCCAGCGCTCCCAAGCGCGTCGATCCGATGCGGTCACAGACGGGTATGCCGCGCGACGAGATCATCGCCGCGTTCCTGCGCTACTTCCGGCAGCACCACGCGACGCACACCTCGGCCTACACCGCCCCGGAGCTGGAGGCCGCCCGGCGCCTTGTGGAGACCAAGTTCCGCACCCCCGAATGGACCCACCGCGTCCCCTGAACCGTCTCGCGGCTCCTGCGACGTCGCCGCTGAACCGTCTCGCGGCTCGCCCTACAGTGGCGGCATGACCCAGCCGCACCCGTTCCTCGCGGACGACCTGCTGGAGACGATCCGCGGACGGGCGGCGACCTACGACGCGGAGAACCGGTTCCCGCACGAGGACCTCGCCGACCTGCAGGCCGCCGGTTACCTGCGCGCCCTGGTGCCGACCTCCTTCGGCGGGGCCGGCCTCACCCTCGAGCAGCTGACGCGCGAGCAGAGCCGCCTGGCCGGTGCCGCGCCCGCGACGGCGCTCGCCGTGAACATGCATCAGGTGTGGGTCGGGGTGGCCCGCGCCCTCCACGCCGCCGGCGAGGACACCACGGACTTCGTGCTGGAGGAGGCGAGTGCCGGCGAGGTGTTCGGCTTCGGCATCTCCGAGCCCGGCAACGACCTGGTGCTGTTCGGCTCCCAGAGCGAGGCTCGTCCCGACGGGCAGGGCGGGTTCTCCTTCCACGGGACCAAGATCTTCACGTCGCTGTCACCGGCGTGGACGCGGCTGGGGACGTTCGGCACCGACGCGAGCGGTGACGACGGACCGCACTCCGTGTTCGGGTTCGTCACCCGCGACGGCGGTGGCGTCGAGGTCAAGGACGACTGGGACACCCTCGGGATGCGCGCCTCCCAGTCGTGCACCACGGTGCTCGCCGGCGCGCACGCCCCGGCCGACCGGGTGGTGCGCCGCATCCCACCCGGCCCGACCACGGACCCGTTCGTCCTGGGCATCTTCGCCAACTTCGAGATCCTGCTCGCCTCCGTCTACACCGGCATCGCCCAGCGTGCGCTGCAGCTCGCGACCGAGGCGGTCCACCGCCGCCGGTCCCGCAAGGGCGGCGGCGCGCCGCTGGCGCACGACCCGAGCGTGCGGTGGCGGGTCGCCGATGCGGCCATCGCCCTCGACGGCATCACCCCCCAGATCGCCGCACTGGCGCGTGACCTCGACCTCGGTGTCGACCGCGGCGAGCTGTGGATGCCGCAGCTGTCCGCCGTCAAGTCCCGCGCCACGGAGACGGCTGTGCAGGTGGTCGAGCAGGCGGTGCGGCTGGCCGGCGGGGCGTCCTACTTCGCCTCCTCGGAGCTGTCCCGGCTCTACCGGGACGTCCTGGCCGGGTTGTTCCACCCCAGCAGCGACGAGTCGCTGCACGCGGCCTGGGCGAACGTGGTGCTCGGCCCGATCCCCTGACACGCCCACCACCGCACCGGAGCTCCCTGCCGGGACGCCTCGACATGGCAGCATCGGTGCCATGACCTTCCTGACCGTCTGCGTGCCGGTCGCCACCCTGTGGTCCGAGCCCGGCGCGGCGCGCGACGTCGACACGCCCGCCACACGCGACCAACCCGATGTCGACGCCTGGCTCGCGGCGCTGGACGCCCACGTCGACGGCCGCACCGGCCTGCAGGGCCGCGTGCTGACCCAGCTCCGCGCCGGGGAGCCGGCCGAGCCGACCGGCCGCGAGGAGGACGGGTGGGCCGAGGTGCGCTGCCCGTGGCAACCCAGCTCCCTGCACCGCGACGGCTACCCGGGTTGGCTCCGCGCTGCCCACCTCGACCACGCGCACCCCATGGCGGAGGTGCCCCGCCCCGCCGCCACCACGACCGGCAGCCTGCTGTCCGTGGCCCGGCGCCACATCGGCCTCGCCTACCTCTGGGGAGGCACCTGCCCCGAGGGCCTGGACTGCTCCGGTCTCGTCCACCTCGCGATGCGTGACCTCGGCCTTGTCGTGCCCCGTGACGCCCACGACCAGCAGGCCTTCTGCCGCCCCGTCGAACCCGACGACGCGCAGACCGGCGACCTGTACTTCTTCGCCCAGGACGGCCGTCCCGCTCACCACGTCGGCATCGTCACGTCGGCCGGCCGCATGCTGCACGCGCCGTTGACCGGCGCCCGCATCGTCGAGGAGCCGCTCAGTCCCGACCGGTGGGCCACCCTCTCCGGTGCGGGAAGGCTGCCCTGACCCCGCCCCGACGTCTACGATCGAGGCATGGATTCCCAGCACTCCGGCCCGCAGGCGCCCGACGCCGAGCCGGGCGGCGTCGAGGACCTGGGGATCGGTCAACCGCAGGACGAGTCGCCGCACGAGCACCACCGCGAGCTGCCCATCGGTCGACCGGACATCCGCGTCGCCGCCGGTGTGGTTGCTGCCCTGGTCGTGCTCGTGATCGCCATCGTCGTCGTGCTCCTCATCGTCTGAGTGGGAGCCGCAGCAGTCCTCCGGAGTCGCCGGCCGCCCGCCCCGCTGCTCGTCATCGGGTCCGTGGTGTCGGTGCAGTTCGGTGGTGCGCTGGCGGCCACCCTCGTGCACCGGATCGGCCCCAGCGGCTCGGTGGCCCTGCGCCTCGTGCTGGCCGCGATCATCCTGCTGGCGGTCGCGCGACCACGGCTCGTCGGCCACACGCGCCGGGACTGGGCTGTGGTGCTGGGCTTCGCCGCCACCCTCGCGCTGATGAACCTCTGCTTCTACTCCGCGCTCGCCCGGCTGCCGATCGGCGTCGCGGTGACCATCGAGTTCATCGGGCCGCTCACCCTTGCGACGGTGCTCTCCCGACGCCCCCGGGACCTGCTGGCGGTCGCCGCCGCAGCCGTGGGCGTCCTGCTCATCTCGGGCGCCATCGGCGTCCCGTGGGACCAGCTCGACCTCGTCGGGCTGGGGCTGGCGCTCGGCGCAGGAACCTGCTGGGCGGCATACATCATCTTCAGCGGACGGACCGGACAGCACTTCCCGCAGCTGGACGGGCTCGCGATCGCCATGGGGATGGCCGCCATCGCGATGATCCCGCCCGGCGTGATCGAGGCCGGTCCGCGGCTCTGGCAGTGGGACTCAGTGTGGCGCGGCGTGGGCATCGCGCTGCTCTCCTCGGTGCTGCCCTACTCGCTGGAGTTGATGGCGCTGCGTCGCCTCGCCGCCCACATCTTCGGCATCTTGCTCAGCCTGGAGCCGGCGGTCGCCGCGCTCGCCGGCTTCCTCGTGCTGCACCAGCGGCTCGACGGTCGCCAGCTCGGTGGGATGGCGCTGGTCGTCGCCGCCAGCGCGCTCGTGATGGGGGCTCGGGCGACCCAGCCCGAGGCGGAGCGGGTCGCCGAGACCACCAACCAGTGAGGACCGACCTGTGACGATCGAGCAGTGACGATCCACAAGCGACGATCCACAAGTGACGATCGACAGGTGCCGACCGCCCCGTGACGGTCAGCGCCCGACGGCCTCGCGCTGCCCGGCCCGGGCGTCACGACGGCTCTTGAGCAGGCTGGCCACCGTGGTGACGCCCAGGATGACGACGATCGCCACGAGTGAGAAGGTCGTCGAGATGTCCGGCGCCCACCCGATCGACTGGCCACCGTTGATGAACGGCAGCTCGTTCTCGTGCATCGCATGCAACACCAGCTTCACGCCGATGAAGGCGAGCAGCACGGACAGGCCGAGGCTCAGGTAGACCAGCTTCTTCAGCAGGCCGCCGATGAGGAAGTAGAGCTGCCGCAGCCCCATGAGCGCGAAGATGTTGGCGGTGAGGACGAGGAACGGCTCCTTGGTCAGCCCGTAGATGGCCGGGATGGAGTCCAGCGCGAAGAGCAGGTCGGTCGTCCCGAGGGCCAGGATCACGACGAACATCGGGGTGATCAGCCGCTTGCCGTCGATCCGCACCCGCAGCTTCGTGCCGTGCCACTCCTTGGTGGCCGGCAGGCGCCGCTCCACGAAGCGCAGGAAGGCGTTCTCCTCGAACTCGTCGTCCTCGTCCTCCTTCTCCGTGGCGAGCTTGATCGCGGTGTAGACGAGGAAGGCGCCGAAGAGGTAGAAGACCCACGAGAAGTTGTTGATCGCGGCGGCCCCGACGGCGATGAAGGCGGCACGCAGGATGAGGGCGGTGACGATGCCGACCATGAGGGCCCACTGCTGGAGCCGCTGCGGCACCCCGAACTTCGCCATGATGATGAGGAAGACGAAGAGGTTGTCGATCGACAGCGAGTACTCGGTCAGCCAGCCCGCGTAGTACTGCGCCGCGAAGGTGCCCCCGGCGAAGTGCCAGATGCCGAGGCCGAACAGCAGGGCGGCTCCGATGTAGAAGGCCAGGGCACCCCCGGTCTCCTTGGCGGAGGGCACGTGGGGGCGGCGTCCGATGACGAACACGTCGATGAGCAGGAGCGCGAGCGTCCCGCCGAGGGTCAGGACCCAGACCCAGAGAGGCACATTCATGGCGTGAGGAACACCTTCCGGTCACGGTGGCGTGGCCGGAGGTCTCTCCCGCCCCGTCGTGGTGCGGACCGGCTCCCCGGGTTGCCCACGGCCGAGGACGGCCGGCGCTTCCGTGATGACGAGGAGACCGCGTGTGGGGATACTCCCCTCCGAGGTAACGCCCTCATGATCGCAGACGCGGGCCGCTCACTCCAAACGGACTGGCCGCGCACGCCACACCGACGGTCGCTCACTGCAGCCGCACGGGCGGCCGGTCCTCGGCCACGGAGAACACCCGTGGCACGACGGTGACGAGGATGACGGCCGTCACGACGGCCCCCGCGAGCAGCCCGAGGAACACGGCGTGCGTCGAGTCGTGCAGGGCTCCCCGGAGGAACTCGGCGACCGCCGGCTGGGCGTGCCCGCCTTCGAGCGCCCTGCTCACACCGTCCACCCGGTGCGGCACGCGGGCGCGCACCCCGACCGGCGCGTCGGCCAGCTGGTGCAGCAGCACGGCGTTGGTCACCGCGCCGAACACCGCGGCGCCGAGGCTCTGCCCGAGGAACCGGGCGAACATCGCGCCGCCCGTCACCACCCCGCGACTCGACCAGCCGACCGTCGACTGCAGCCCGACGATGAGCGGTGAGGTGATCAGCCCCATCCCCGCGCCCATGAGTGCACTGCCCAGGACCGGTTGCCACACGCCGGCGTGTGCGGACATCAGCGCGAAGACCACGCCCGAGGCCACGGCGAAGCCGCTGCCGAGCAGGGCGGTGTCACGAAAGCCGACGCGCAGGTAGAGCCGTGCGGAGAGCCCGGAGGCGACCGGCCAGGTCATGCTCATCACGGCCAGGACGAAGCCGGCGGCGACGGGGCTCAACCCGAGCACCGCCTGCCCCCAGGTCGGCAGGAACGTGGACAGGCCGATCACCATGAGCCCCGCCGTGAAGGTCGCGGCGTAGGAGCCGCCCGTCAGCCGTCGGGTCCACAGCCACAGCGGCACGACCGGCTCGGCCGCCCGGCGCTCCACGAGCACCGCGGCCACCCCGGCCAGCAGAGCGCCAACGAAGACGAGGATGCTCTGGGCCGACGACCACGCCCAAGCCGTCCCGCCCTGCAGCAGGCCGAGGATGAGCAGGGCGGCGCTGGTGAGCAGGAGGGCTGCCCCCGCGTAGTCGATCCGGTGGGAGCGCCGCTGCACCTGCTCGTGCAGTCCGCGCAGGATCAGCGTCAGAGCCACCGCGCCGATGGGCAGGTTGACGAGGAAGATCCACCGCCAGGAGGCGTACTGGGCGAACAGGCCACCGATCGCCGGCGCCACGACGGCCGAGATCCCCCAGACGCTGGAAAGCCATCCCTGGACCCGGCCGCGCTCCTCCACCTCGTAGAGGTCCCCCGCGACGGTGTTCACCGTCGCACCGATCGAGCCGGCGCCCAGTCCCTGCAGCGCGCGGAACGCGATGAGCGTCGGCATGTTCCAGGCCGCGGCCGACAACACCGACCCGATCAGGAAGACCACGACGCCGATGACCAGCACGGGCTTGCGGCCGTAGATGTCGGCCAGCTTGCCGTAGACCGGGATGGTGACGGTCTGGGCCAGCAGGTAGATGGAGAAGACCCAGCCCACGAGGGAGAACCCGCCGAGGTCGCCCACCACCTGCGGGATGGCGGTCGCCACGATGGTGGTGTCCATGGCGACGAGGGCCATCGCGAGGATCAGGGCAGCGAGGACCGGCCGGCGCTCGTCGTGCGCCGTCTTCCTGGCCAACTACGGTGTCTTCCTGGCCAACTAGCGGGTCGCCGCCTGCATCTGGCGCAGCTCCTTCTTGAGGTCGCCCAGCTCGTCGCGGAGCCGGGCCGCGAGCTCGAAGTGCAGGTCCGCGGCGGCTTGGTGCATCTGCTGGGTGAGCTCCTGGATCAGGTCGGCGAGCTCCGCGGCCGGCATCTCGGCGTGCTGGGTGCGCGAGGGGGAGCCCTCCCCCGCCTTGACCCGGCCCTTGCCGCCCTTGCCGCGGGACTGGGACCGGCCACTGCCCATGAGTGCCTCGGTGTCGGCGTCCTCGCGCTGCAGCATGTCGGTGATGTCGGCAATCCGCTTGCGCAGCGGCTGCGGGTCGACGCCCTTCGCCTTGTTGTAGGCGATCTGCTTGTCCCGGCGACGGTGCGTCTCGTCGATCGCCTCCCGCATCGACGGGGTGACGGTATCGGCATACATGTGCACCTGGCCGGACACGTTGCGCGCGGCACGCCCGATCGTCTGGATCAGGCTGCGCGCGGAGCGCAGGAACCCCTCCTTGTCGGCGTCGAGGATGCTCACCAGCGACACCTCGGGCAGGTCCAGACCCTCCCGCAGCAGGTTGATGCCCACCAGCACGTCGAACTCCCCCATCCGCAGCTCACGGAGCAGCTCCACGCGGCGTAGCGTGTCGACCTCGGAGTGCAGGTAGCGCACCCGGACGCCCTTCTCCAGCAGGTAGTCGGTGAGGTCCTCGGCCATCTTCTTCGTCAGGGTGGTGACGAGAACGCGCTCGTCCTTGGCCGTGCGCTCGTGGATCTCGTGCAACAGGTCATCGATCTGGCCCTTGGTCGGCTTGAGGACCACCTCGGGGTCGACCAGCCCGGTGGGGCGGATGATCTGCTCGACGACCCCGTTGCTCTTGGCCACCTCGTAGTCGCCGGGTGTCGCCGACAGGTAGACGGTCTGGCCGATCCGCTCGAGGAACTCCTCCCAGCGCAGCGGCCGGTTGTCCATGGCGCTCGGCAACCGGAAACCGTGCTCGACGAGGGTCCGCTTGCGGGACATGTCGCCCTCGTACATCGCCCCGATCTGCGGCACGGTGACGTGCGACTCGTCGATGACGAGCAGGAAGTCCTCGGGGAAGTAGTCCAGCAGGCAGTTCGGCGCCGAGCCCGCGGAACGGCCGTCGATGTGCCGGCTGTAGTTCTCGATGCCGGAGCAGGACCCGATCTGCCGCATCATCTCGATGTCGTAGGTGGTGCGCATGCGCAGCCGCTGGGCCTCCAGCAGCTTGCCCTGCTGCTCGAACGCGGCCAGCTGCTCCCCGAGCTCCTGCTCGATCCCGTTGATCGCGCGCTCCATCCGCTCCGGGCCCGCGACGTAGTGCGAGGCAGGGAAGACGTACATCTCCTGCTCCTCGCGGATCACCTCGCCGGTGAGCGGGTGCAGCGTGTAGAGCCGCTCGATCTCGTCGCCGAAGAACTCGATGCGGATGGCGAGCTCCTCGTAGACCGGGATGATCTCCACGGTGTCGCCGCGGACCCGGAAGGTGCCACGGGTGAAGGCCAGGTCGTTGCGGGTGTACTGCATCTGCACGAAGCGCCGCAGCAGCTCGTCGCGCTCCACCTCCTCACCGACCCGGAGGCGCGTCATCCGGTCGACGTACTCCTGCGGTGTGCCCAGGCCGTAGATGCAGGACACGGACGCGACCACGACGACGTCCCGGCGGGTGAGCAGGGAGTTGGTGGTGCTGTGCCGCAGCCGCTCGACCTCGTCGTTGATCGAGGAGTCCTTCTCGATGTAGGTGTCCGTCTGCGGGACGTAGGCCTCGGGCTGGTAGTAGTCGTAGTAGCTGACGAAGTACTCGACCGCGTTGTGCGGCAGCAGCTCGCGGAACTCGTTCGCGAGCTGGGCGGCCAGGGTCTTGTTGGGCGCCATGACCAGGGTGGGCCGCTGGACCTGCTCGATCAGCCACGCCGCGGTCGCGGACTTGCCGGTGCCGGTGGCCCCCAGCAGGACGACGTCCTGCTCTCCGGCGTTGATCCGCTTCGCCAGGTCGGCGATGGCCGTCGGCTGGTCGCCACTGGGGGCGTAGTCGGAGACCACCTCGAAGGGCGCCACCGTGCGTTGGAGGTCAGTCGTCGGGCGCATGATGCCACGGTAAACGTCGGCGGTGACAGCGCCATTCCGCGCGCGCACCACACCGGCCCACGGGGGCTCAGCCCCGCGCCAGCACCGCGACCGCCGTGCCCACCCCCAGCACGGCGAGGGCGACCACGACGGCGCAGACCCGGACCATGTCCGGCCACGGGGTGCTGTCCGGCTGCACCGGCGACGGCCCGGGAGCGGTGCGGCGGCTCAGCTCGGTGAGGTGCTCCACCCGGCGCCGGAGCAGGTTGACGAACAGCGTCGTGCCGAGCCCCACGACGGCGCTGAACAGCGCCAGGACCCAGTGGTGGCCGCGCAGGTCGACCAGCAGCATCCCCATGACCGCGACGTTCGCCGACACGGCGGTGCGCTGCCAGGACAGTGCCGTGCGTTCCGGCTGCAGGCCGCCACGGTCGGTGATGACCAGCCGGCTCATCGACGGGCCAGCTCCACGAGGCTCAGTCCCACCATCACCAGGGACAGCAGTCCCACGCCGATCGCCAGCGGCAGCAGGGCGTGCGGCGCCGGCAGCGGCCGCTTCTCGCGCAGCGCACGCTCCACCCGGCGCCACCCGAACACCGCCCGCAGCGCCGTGATCCCGCCGCCGACACACGCTGCGGCCCCCACCAGCGGGGTCCACGCGGGCATGCTCGTCACGCTGGCCAGGGAGACCAGCGCCACCCCGCCGGCGACGATGGCCAGCGCCGTGCGCATCCACGCCAGCGCCGTGCGCTCGTTGGCGAGCGAGAAGCGCGGGTCCGGCTCCTCCCCGACCTGGTAGACCTTCCCCGGCCGGCGCCCCGGGTTCATCGTGGAGCCTCCCAGCCGTTCTCGCGGGCCCACTCCTCGGCCCGCGGACAGGCGCTGTCGAACCACGGCTCCTTGGCCGCCGCGTAGTCCGAGGTCGTCGCGTGGGCGGCCGCCAACCGGCGCTTCGTGCCGGCATACTCCTCCCGCGCGGAAGGGTCGGCGCGCAACCAGTCGCGGAAGAGCAGGGCGAAGCGCGCACCGACGCTGCCCTGCTCGCGGACGTGCACGTGCACCACCCGGCCGGGGTCGCTGCTGCCGTGGAACCGCTTGCGCCACTGCCGCGGGTCGGGCACCGACGGTTTCGGCCGGTCGCCCAGGATGCCGCGCGAGCGGGGGAAGCCGGCGGCGGTGAGGTCACGGACAAAGGCCGGCCGGTCGGCCTCCTCCAGCCGGGCCACCTCCACCTGGAGGTCGATGACGTCCTTGGCCAGCAGCCCGGGCACGCTCGTGGAGCCCACGTGCTCGACGGCGACCACCCGGTCGCCGAGCACGCGCCCCAGCCGGGCAACAAGGCGAGCGGCCTGCGTGGGCCAGGTCTCGTCATACGGCACCAGTGTGGGCACCTCCGGACGCCGAGCCCGTATGCCGGCACGCACATTCTGCTCGAACGGCACCAGCCGCTCCCGCCAGAGGGCGTCGACCGCGTCGCGCAGCCGCTCGGGAGCCCCGTTGTTGTCGAGCCAGACGTCGGCGGCCCGGCGGCGCTGGGCGTCATCGACCTGGGAGCGGATCCGGGCGCGGGCTTCGACGTCCGACATGCCGCGGTCACGCACCAGCCGCTCGACGCGCACGTCCTCGGCGGCGCCGACGACGAGGACCAGGTGGTAGTCCGGCCCCATGCCCTTCTCGACGAGGAGCGGCACGTCGTGGACGACGACCTGGTCCGCTGCCGCCGCGGCGACGAGCTCACGGGTGCGGGCGGCGATCCGGGGATGGGTGATCAGCTCGAGGTCGCGGCGGGCCGCGGCGTCGTCGAACACCAGGGTGCCGAGGGCGGCACGGTCGAGGCTGCCGTCTGCCGTGAGGACGTCGGCGCCGAAGCGCTCGGCGACCGCGGCCAGCCCCTCCGAACCGGGGGCCACGACCTCCCGAGCCAGGACGTCGGCGTCCACGACGAGGGCACCGAGCTCGCGCAGGCGGACGGCGGCCGTCGACTTGCCGGCTCCGATCCCTCCGGTCAGCCCCACACGCAGCACGGTCGCGACCCTACCGAAGCGTCCAGCGACGCGGACGGGGCCCGGACCGTCACCGGTCCGAGCCCCGTCACGCTCGTTTCCTCACGCTGTCGTCGCGCTCAGAACCCGACTTTCGCGCTCCTCGGCGCTCCGGGCCTCGCTACGCTCGTTTCCTCACGCTGTCGTCGCGCTCAGCCGCCCGTGAGCTTCTCGCGCAGCGCCGCGAGTGCCTCGTCGGAGGCGAGGGTGCCGCCACCGGAGGCCGGGGCCGACGGGGTGGCCGACGACGAGGACGAGCTCGAGGAGCCGCCGGAGGAGTAGGACGTCGCCGAGGCGGCACCGGCCTCGCCCTCGGCCTGCTGGGCCTCCTCGACCTGCCGCTTGTGCGCCTCCCAACGGGCGTGGGCGTCGGCGTACTGCTTCTCCCAGGCCTCGCGCTGGGCCTCGTAGCCCTCGAGCCACTCGTTGGTCTCGGGGTCGAAGCCCTCGGGGTACTTGTAGTTGCCGTTCTCGTCGTACTCGGCCGCCATGCCGTAGAGCGTGGGGTCGAACTCGGCGATCTGGCTGCCGTCGTTCGCCTGCTTGAGCGACAGCGAGATGCGCCGACGCTCGAGGTCGATGTCGATGACCTTGACGAAGATGTCCTGGCCGACCTGCACGACCTGCTCGGGCAGCTCCACGTGGCGCTCGGCCAGCTCGGAGATGTGCACGAGGCCCTCGATGCCGTCGTCGACGCGGACGAACGCACCGAACGGCACCAGCTTGGTGACCTTGCCCGGCACGACCTGGCCGATGGCGTGGGTGCGGGCGAAGTGCTGCCACGGGTCTTCCTGGGTGGCCTTCAGCGACAGGGAGACGCGCTCGCGCTCCATGTCGACGTCGAGCACCTCGACGGTGACCTCCTGGCCGACCTCGACGACCTCGGAGGGGTGGTCGATGTGCTTCCAGGACAGCTCGGAGACGTGCACCAGCCCGTCGACCCCGCCGAGGTCGACGAACGCACCGAAGTTGACGATGCTGCTGACCACGCCGGTGCGGATCTGGCCCTTCTGCAGCTCCTTGAGGAACCCGGTGCGCACCTCGGACTGCGTCTGCTCCAACCACGCGCGCCGCGACAGGACCACGTTGTTGCGGTTCTTGTCCAGCTCGATGATCTTGGCCTCGATCTCGCGGCCCACGTAGGGCTGCAGGTCGCGCACGCGGCGCATCTCGACGAGGGAGGCGGGCAGGAAGCCGCGGAGGCCGATGTCGAGGATCAGGCCGCCCTTGACCACCTCGATGACGGTGCCGGTGACGACGCCGTCCTCCTCCTTGATCTTCTCGATGGTGCCCCAGGCGCGCTCGTACTGGGCGCGCTTCTTGGAGAGGATCAGCCGGCCTTCCTTGTCCTCCTTCTGGAGGACCAGGGCCTCGACCTCGTCGCCGACGGTGACGACCTCTGCCGGGTCGACGTCGTGCTTGATCGACAGCTCGCGCGAGGGGATGACACCCTCGGTCTTGTAGCCGATGTCGAGCAGGACCTCGTCCCGGTCGACCTTGACGATGACACCTTCGACGATGTCCCCGTCGTTGAAGTGCTTCATCGTCGCGTCGATCGCGGCGAGCAGCTCCTCCTCAGACCCGATGTCGTTGACGGCGATCTGAGGGCTGGCCGTGGCGGCCGTGGTTGCAGTCATGTAGTAGGGGCTCCGTAATGGGCTTGGTCGGTCGGCAGGACACGCCGACGCCGCGACGTGGCGCATCCTGATGCTGTCAATTCTGATGTGAGGTGCGCGCGCCACCCGGGCAGGACCCAGCCGTGCACACGCCGCACCCGTCCACCCTACCGACGGCATCTGGGCATGGTCAAAGCACGTCCGCGGCAGGGCAGGATACGACACGTGCCAGAGCCATCCGACGTCCCCGCCCACGTGTCCCGACGGCGCGCCGCGACCGAGGAGACCGCGAGCGCGAACCGCCGATGGTGGGACGCCGAGGCCGGCGACTACTACCGCGAGCACGGCGCCTTCCTGGGCGACGAGGACGTCGTCTGGGGACCGGAGGGAGTGCGTGAGTCCGAGCTGCACCTGCTCGGTGACCCGGCCGACCTCGCCGGCCGGGTCCTGCTCGAGATCGGAGCCGGTGCCGCCCAGTGCGCGCGCTGGGTCGCCCGGCACGGCGGGCGGGTGGTGGCCACGGACCTGTCCGGCGGCATGCTGCGCCAGGCCCGCGCCGTCGCCGCCCGTCGTGCCCGGACCGGAGCCGGTATGCCGACACGCACCGGAGCCGGTCGCGTCACCGACGTGCCCCTCGTCCAGTGCGACGGACTGGAGCTGCCGTTCGGCGACGGCCGCTTCGACACGGTCTTCACGGCATACGGCGTGTTCCCATTCGTGGCCGACTCAGCGCGGGTGCTGCGCGAGTGCGCACGGGTACTGCGCCCAGGGGGACGGCTGGTCTTCTCGACCTCGCACCCGCTGCGCTGGGCGCTGCCGGACGCGCCGGGTGAGGAGGGTCTCGTGGTGCGACACTCCTACTTCGACCGGACGCCCTATGTGGAGGAGAACGAGGCGCGGCAGGCGACCTACGTCGAGCACCACCGCACCCTGGGCGACCGCGTCCGCGAGGTCACCGCCGCGGGGCTGCGGCTCGTGGACCTCGTGGAGCCGGAGTGGCCGGAGTGGAACACCGCCACGTGGGGCGGGTGGAGCCCCCTGCGTGGCCGGCTGGTGCCCGGCACGGCGATCTTCGTCGCGGAGAAGCCGACGCGTCGGTGACGGCCGCGGCCGGCGCCCGGACACCATCCCCGAGCCGGGCCGCCACCCGCCACCACCAGCGGCGCGGGCGTGTTCAGGCGTCGCGCCGCACCATCAGCACGGCCCCACACACGAGCAGGAAGGCGACCTCGCCGATGAAGACGAGGTAGCCGTGCCACGGCCCGAGGGCGTCCGGCTGGGACACCACGTGGGTGACCCGCTCGCCGGCCGAGCTGAGGAAGTACTTGTTCGCCGAGCGCACCACGTCGGCAGGGATCGCACTGAGCACGATCGGGATGACGAACAGGAGTGCGACGCTGACGGTGATCGCTCCCGCGCTGTGCCGCAACAGGATGCCGATGGCGAAGCCGAGCAGGCCGGACGCGGTGAGCAGCAGTCCGCCGCCGATGACGGCCCGCAACACGTGGGGCTCACCGATGCCGACACCGACGCCGTGGGCATTGAAGAAGATCATGCCGACGTAGAAGGACACGAAGCTGGTGATGAGGCCGCTGACGACGGCCACGAGGGTGAAGACGACGGCCTTGGCGGTCAGCAGCCGGATCCGACCCGGCACCGCGGTCAGGCTCGAGCGGATCCCGCCGGTGGAGTACTCCCCGCTGATCACGAGCACGCCGAGCACCGCGATCGGCAGCTGGCCGAAGAGCAGCCCGGCCAGGGCGACGTTCGTCACGTCGAGCGTGCCCCCGGCGGCCGCTTCCCGCAGGTGAGTCGCGGTCCCCCAGGACGCGAGCGCCGCGAACCCGACGGTCACCACGAACATGGCGACGATCGTCCAGGGCGTGGAGCGCAGCGACCACAGCTTCGTCCACTCCGAGCGCATCACCCACAGCAGGTTGTCCGAGCCGCTGCGCTCCGTGCGGTGGGTTCCGGCCGACGTCGTGGGCGTGCTCATGCTCCCTGCTCCTGCTCCTGCTCCTGCTCCTGCTCGAGCGCCTGCTGCTGTTCGGCCTCCCCGGGAGCGCCGGCGTGGTACTCCACGCTGCCGCGGGTCATCTCCATGAACGCCGCCTCGAGGGAGGACTTCTGCTCGAAGAGCTCGAGCACCGCCACCTGCTGCTGCAGCGCCAGGTGACCGACCTCGTCCGTGCTCAGTCCGGTGACCTGCAGGTAGCCGTCGACCTGTTCCGCGGTGACGCCGCGGGACCGGAGCGCCTCGCCGAGCCGGTCCGGCTCGGAGACACGGACCCGCACGTGCCCCTTGGAGTGCTCGTCGATGAAGGCCTTGGTCGAGGTGTCCGCGAGCAGCCGCCCTCGCCCGATCACCACGAGGTGGTCGGCGGTCAGGGCCATCTCGCTCATCAGGTGGCTGGAGACCAGCACCGTCCTGCCCTGTCCGGCGAGGTACTGCATGAACGTGCGGATCCACAGGATCCCCTCGGGGTCCAGCCCGTTGACCGGTTCGTCGAACATCAGCACCCCGGGGTCGCCCAGCAGCGCCGCCGCGATCCCGAGGCGTTGGGACATGCCCAGGGAGAACTCCTTGACGCGCCGCTTGGCGACGTCGGTCAGTCCGGTGAGCTCCACGACCTCCCCGACCCGGCTCCGCGGCAGGCCGTTGCTCTGCGCGAGGGCGAGCAGGTGCGCCCGGGCCGAGCGCCCGCCGTGGACGTCCTTGGCGTCGAGCAGTGCTCCCACCTGCCGCAGCGGGGTCCGCATCTTCGCGTACGGCACGCCGTTGACGAGGGCCTCCCCCGCGGTCGGGCGGTCCAGCCCCAGGATCATCCGCATCGTGGTGGACTTGCCGGCGCCGTTCGGGCCGAGGAAGCCGGTGACCACGCCCGGCTGCACGTCGAACGACAGGTGGTCGACGGCGAGCGTCGCGCCGAACTTCTTGGTCAGCCCCTTGACCTCGATCATCACGTCCCCAACGTCGGCTGCCCGTTCAGCATCGCACAGGCCGCTGAGGAGGCGCTGAGCCGGCGGACGTCGTCAGCGACCGATCAGTGGGCGGCGTCGTGCCACGAGGCGCCGACGCCGACGCTCACCGAAAGCGGCACGTCGAGCTCGATCGCCGCGCCCATCTCCCGGCAGACCAGCTGCTCGACGTCCTGCCGTTCGCCCGGTGCCACCTCGAGCACGAGCTCGTCGTGCACCTGCAGCAGCACCCGGGAGTGCAGCCGCTGCTCCGTCAGCGCCCTGTCGACGCGGAGCATCGCGAGCTTGATGATGTCTGCGGCCGACCCCTGGATCGGGGCGTTCAGCGCCATCCGCTCGGCCATCTCGCGTCGCTGCCGGTTGTCGGCGTTGAGGTCGGGCAGGTAGCGGCGGCGGCCGAGCATGGTCTCGGTGTAACCCGTGCGCCGGGCCTCGGCCACCACCTCGCGCAGGTAGTCACGCACCCCGCCGAAGCGGGCGAAGTACTCCTCCATCAGCGCGCTCGCCTCGCTGGTGGGGATGGTGAGCTGCTTGGACAGCCCGTAGGCGGACAGTCCGTAGGCGAGTCCGTAGGACATCGCCTTGACCTTCGACCTCATCTCGAGGGTGACGTCCTCCGGCTCGACGGCGAAGACGCGCGAGCCGACGAACCGGTGCAGGTCCTCGCCGGTGCGGAAGGCCTCGATGAGGCCCTCGTCGCCGGACAGGTGCGCCATGATCCGCATCTCGATCTGGCTGTAGTCCGCGGAGAGCAAGGACTCGAACGCCACCCCGTCCTGGCTGCCGACGACGAACATCTCGCGGATCCGGCGCCCCTCCTCGGTGCGGATCGGGATGTTCTGCAGGTTGGGGTCGGTCGAGGACAGCCGGCCCGTCGCGGCGATGGTCTGCTGGTACGTGGTGTGGATCCGGCCGTCGTCGGCGACCGACTTGAGCAGCCCCTCGACCGTCTGCCGCAGCCGCGAGGCGTCGCGGTGGCGCAACAGCGCCTCGAGGAACGGGTGCTCGGTCTTGATGAAGAGGTCCTTCAGCGCGTCCGCGTCGGTGGTGTAGCCGGTCTTGGTGCGCTTCGTCTTCGGCATGCCGAGGGTGTCGAAGAGGACGACCTGCAGCTGCTTGGGCGAGCCGAGGTTGATCTCCTCGCCGCCGATCGCCTCGTAGGCGTCGAGCTGGGCCTCCCGAACGGCGTCGGCGAACTCCGACTCCAGCCGCTCCAGGGCCGGCACGTCGACGGCGATGCCGACCTCCTCCATGCCGGCGAGCACGCCGACGAGCGGCAGCTCCAGGTCGGCCAGCAGGGTCGTGCCGTGCGTCTCCTCCAGCCGCTCGTCGAGCTCGGCAGCGAGGTCGAGCACGGCTCGCGCCCGCACCATCGCGGCGCGTGCCTGCGCGTCCCCCTCCGGTGAGAAGTCGAGCACGCCCTGGCCGCCGGGGCCCTGCTCCTCCCGCAGCTCGCGCTTCAGGTGCCGCAGGACCAGGTCGGCGAGATCGTAGGAGCGCTGGTCCGGTCGCACCAGGTAGGCGGCCAGCGCGGTGTCACTGGTCACGCCGCGCAGCGCGAGGCCCCGGGCGGCCAGCGCCTCGACCGGCCCCTTGGCGTCGTGCAGTGCCTTCGGACGCTTCTCGTCGGCCAGCCACGCGGCCACCGCCTGCTCGCCCTCCTCGGTGAGGGTCGGCATACCGAAGTATGCCGCGGGGCCGGCAGCCGTGGCGACGGCCAGCGCCTCGAGGTCCCCGGTGCCGCGCGCCCACGTGCCGACCGCGTGCAACCCGACCCGCTCGCCGTGGCCGGCGTGCTCCTCGAGCCACGCGGCGACCTGCTCGGGCTCGAGGACCTCGGGGTCGACGTCGAAGCCCTCCTCGGCCTCGACCTCCACCGACTCGAGAGTGGAGAAGAGCCGGTCCCGCAGGACGCGGAACTCGAGCCCGTCGAAGACGCGGTGGACCTCCTCGCGGTCCCACTGCCGCCGCTTGAGGTCGTCCACGGTGACGTCGAGCTGGAGGTCGCAGACGAGCGCGTTGAGGCGGCGGTTGCGCAGGACGCCGTCGAGGTGGTCGCGCAGCGACTGCCCGGCCTTGCCCTTGATCTCGGTGACGTGGTCGACGATGCCGGCCAGGTCGCCGTACTGCCCGATCCACTTGGCTGCCGTCTTCGGGCCGACGCCGGGCACGCCGGGCAGGTTGTCGGAGGACTCCCCCACGAGGGCCGCGAGGTCGCTGTAACGCTCCGGGGGCACGCCGTACTTGTCCTGCACCGCCTCCGGTGTCATGCGGGCCAGGTCCGAGACGCCCTTGCGCGGGTAGAGCACCGTGACCTGGTCGCCCACCAGCTGCAGCGCATCGCGGTCACCGGAGCAGACGAGGACCTCCAAACCCTGGTCGCGCGCCTGGGTCGTGAGGGTGCCGATGATGTCGTCGGCCTCGAAGCCGGGCAGCTCGACGTAGGGGATCCGCAGCGCGTCGAGCACCTCCTGCACGAGGGAGAGCTGCCCCTTGAACTCGTCGGGGGTCGTGGCGCGGCCGGCCTTGTACTCGGCGTACTGCTCGGTGCGGAAGGTCTGCCGGGAGACGTCGAAGGCGACCCCGACGTGGGTGGGCTCCTCGTCGCGGAGGACGTTGATGAGCATGGAGGTGAAGCCGAACACCGCGTTGGTGGACTGCCCGGTCTTGGTCGAGAAGTTCTCCACCGGGAGGGCGAAGAAGGCGCGATAGGCCAGCGAGTGTCCGTCGAGTAGGAGGAGTCGGCTCACGGGCACGAGCCTACGGGTCGGCGACGACAGCCGGTGACCGCCCGAGCGCCGCTCCGCGGGCCGACCGGTGAGGGGCTCAGCCGCGGATGAGCTGCCGCGCCGGGCGGCCGGCGCGAGCGCGCAGTGAGCGCCGTCGCTGCAGCACCTCGTCCAGCGCTGGTCGGTCCTCGGGCGCACCGAGCCGGCGGCGCAGCGCGCCGGTCGAGGTGACCCGCCGGACGACGAAGGAGTGGAACCCCAACCGGGCGAAGAAGCGGTTGCTCTCGCGTGCCTGGGCCGGCACGCAGGCGGCGATCTGCTCCGCGCCGCGCTCCTCGGCCACGCGCGCTGCCGCGGCCAGCAGGGCCTTGGCGGTGCCGCTGCGTCGGGCGGAGGGCACCACGTAGAGCTGGTCGACCCAGATGCTCGAGCCCTCCGACAGCGCGGTGAGGGGACTCTCCAGCAGCGCCACGTAGCCGACGGCCTCCCCGACGGACTCCGCCAGGAACACCGTCACCCCGTCCCGCTCCAGCGCCGCTGCCAGCCGGCCCGCCACGTCGCGGGACGCCGTCTCCGGCGGCGCGCCCTGCTCGACGAGGAACGCCGTCCACAACTCGATGAACCGGTCCGTGGTTCCCGGGGTCTCCGGGGTGACCTTGCGGATCGTGAGGGAACCGGGTCGGTGCCGCACCACGCTGCCTCCACTTGAGTGATCAACTACCAGAGAGTAACCCCTGCGACCGGCCCGGCCGCCACCTGCTGGGACGCCGCACCGGGACCGCGCGGCGCGACCTACAGTGACCGCCGTGGACGCCACGTTCCCCGGTCTCGGCACCCTCCTCAACATCGCCACCGTCGTGGTCGGGTCACTGCTCGGTATGGCGGTCGGTCACCGACTGCCCGAACGCACCCGGTCCGTGGTCACCGACTGCCTCGGGCTCACGACGTTGCTGATGGCCGGCCTGTCGGCGATCGCGGTCACCGACGGCTCGCTGTCGCGGGCAGTGGGGAGCGGTGCCCCCGTGCTCATCGTGCTCGGCAGCCTCCTCATCGGTGGCATCGCCGGCTCGCTGTGGGGCATCGAGCGCCGGCTCGAGGGACTGGCCGGCACCATCCAGGGCCGGTTCGCCCGTCGCCGCCGGCGCGCCGGCGCCCGTGCCGCGGTGGCAGCCGCCGGCCGCTCCGCCGACCTCGGTGTCCAGCCCCCCACCGGGCTGGACCACGGATCCCGCGAGCGCTTCATCGAGGGCTGGCTGACCGCCTCCCTGCTGTTCTGCGTCGGTCCCCTGACCATCCTCGGCTCGCTGTCGGACGGGCTCGGCCGCGGCATCGACCAACTCGCCCTGAAGTCGGTCCTCGACGGGTTCGCCGCCCTCGCGTTCGCGTCCTCCTTCGGCGTCGGTGTCCTGCTCTCGGCCGTGTCGGTCCTCGTGGTCCAGGGAGCATTGACGCTCGTCGGGGTCCTCCTCGGCGCGGTGATGCCGGACGCGCAGATCGCCGCCCTCACGGCGACCGGTGGGCTGCTGCTCGTGGGGATCGCCTTCCGGCTGTTGCGGATCCGCGAGGTCCCGGTCGGGGACCTGTTGCCCGCCCTCGCCGTTGCACCGCTCCTCACGCTGGTGGTCTCCACGCTGCGCTGACACGTGTTCCGGCGCAGGCAAGGTCACGTTTCGGTCGCCTTCTGCGCAAACTCTCGGGACCTGCCTCGGCCTGTGCTTAGATTCTGCGCCAATGACCCCCTCGAAGGAGGACCTTGTGCGCGCTCGCCTCATCGCGATCGTTGTGGCCTCCTTCCTGGCGTTGTTCCTCGCCCCGGCCCTGCCCTCCCTCGCCACGCCCGTGGCGGACGGGGGCCAGTCGGTGAACGGCACCCTGCGGTCGCCCGCCGGTTCTGGCGTGCCGGGCGTGAAGGTCACCGTCACCCGGCACGGTTCCCCGACCGGCTCCGCGACGACGGACCAGACCGGGCACTGGAAGATCGCTGTCCCCGAACCCGGGACGTATGCCGTGTCCCTGGACGTCGGGAGCCTGCCGACCTCGCTGCAGCTGCGGACGAAGGGGGGACAGACCCTGCCGTCGGTGACCGTTCGACCGGGCGAGGACCGGACCGTGCTGTTCCCCCTGATCCCGAGCTCGCAGAAGCAGGAGCAACCGACGTCAGCGGCGACCTCGAGCTCCGGGTCGTCCTCGTCGGCCAGTCCCCCGTCTACCTCCGCCGAGGGCGGCACCACCTCGGGTGGGGCGGTCGACCAAGCGGCCGCCGACCGGGCCGACCAGGCCACCGGGTTCACGAGCCGCTTCCTGCAACTGGTGGTGGAGGGGATCAAGCTCGGCGCCATCATCGCCATTACCGCAGTGGGGTTGTCGCTGGTCTTCGGCACCACGAGACTCATCAACTTCGCCCACGGCGAGCTCGTCACGATCGGCGCCTTCGCCGCACTCTGGTTCAGCACCACCGGGTTCCACCTGCCGCTGGTGCTCGCCACAGTCATCGCGGTGGCCATCGGTGCCCTCGTGGGTGGCGCGATGGAAGCCGGTCTGTGGCGTCCCATGCGGGCGCGTGGAGCCGGGCTGATCCAGATGTTCATCATCTCGATCGGGCTGTCCCTCCTGCTGCGCCACGTCCTGCTGGTGATCTTCGGGTCGCGCCGCAGCCAGTACGCGCAGTACACGGTGCAGGACGCCCTGAACCTCGGGCCGGTCTCGATCACCCCCCGCGACCTCGTGGTGACGCTGCTGTCGCTGGCCGTGCTGCTCGGTGTGGCGTTCGCACTCCAGCGGACCCGCATGGGCAAGGCCACCCGGGCGATCGCCGACAACAAGGACCTCGCCGAGGCCTCCGGGATCGACGTGAACCGGGTGATCCTGCTGATCTGGATGGTCGGCGGTGGTCTGGCCGCGCTCGGCGGCGTCTTCTACGGCCTCACCCAAGCCGTCTACTGGGACATGGGCTTCAACCTGCTGCTGCTCATGTTCGCCGGCGTCATCCTCGGTGGGCTCGGCAGCGCCTACGGGGCGATGATCGGCAGCTTCGCCGTGGGGCTGGTGGCGCAGCTGTCCACACTGTGGTTCGAACCCGAGCTGCAGAACGCCTGGGCGCTGCTCGCCCTCATCGTCGTGCTCCTGTTCCGACCACAAGGCATCCTCGGCCGCGCGGAACGCGCGGGCTAGGGCAGGCCAGGACACCGACGCAGAAGGCGAAGGGACCATGGACCTCATCGACGTTCTCTCCAATGCCGTACGGGGCATGCTCGGGCCCGAGGCGGCCATCTACGCCCTGGCCGCCGTCGGCCTCAACGTGCACTTCGGCTACACCGGGCTGCTCAACTTCGGTCAGGTCGCGTTCATGATGGTGGGTGCCTACGGCGTGGCGGTGAGCGTCGCGACGTTCGGGTGGCCGCTGTGGGCCGGGGTCCTGCTCGGGATCGCCTGTGCCGTGGTGCTGGCCCTCGTCCTCGGGATCCCCACCCTGCGGCTGCGCGGTGACTACCTCGCGATCGCCACGATCGCCGCGGGGGAGGTGCTGCGCTACTTCTACCGCTCGGAGTACGCCCAGCCGGTGACCGGCGGGGTCTACGGCCTGCGCCAGTTCGCGGACTCCTTCTTCGCCGCAAGCCCGATCGCCCCAGGGCGCTACGGATTCGGCCCGTTCCAGTTCGACTCCCGGTCCCTGTGGGTGATGCTGGTGGGCTGGACGATGGTCGCACTGGCCTGCTTGTTGGTCCACCTGCTCGTGCACAGCCCGTGGGGGCGAGTGCTGCGGTCGGTGCGCGAGGACGAGCTCGCAGCGCGCAGTCTCGGCAAGAACGTCTACGGTTTCAAGCTCCAGAGCCTCGTGCTGGGCGGTGTCCTCGGCTCGCTCGCGGGGGCGCTGCTGGCGATCAACGTGCAGTCGGTGCAACCCGACAGCTACAACCCGGTGGTCACCTTCTACCTCTACGCCATCGTCATCCTGGGCGGGGCCAGCCGGGTCCTCGGTCCGGTGCTCGGCTCGGTGATCTTCTGGTTCGTCGTGACCTTCCTCGACGCCATCCTGCGACAGGCCACCGGCGGCGGCTTCATCCCCTCCTCGATCCTCGACGGGTCCGACGTCGGGGCCGTCCGGTTCGCCTTCGTGGGACTGGTCCTCATCGTCCTGATGGTGTTCCGACCGGCCGGAATCTTGGGGAACCGCAAGGAGATGCGCCTCGATGTCCGCTGACGCACCCGCAGACCGGCCGATCCGGCACGAGTCTGGTCGCCGCCTGGCACCGCCGAGCCTGGCCGGCGTGCCCCCGGAGCCGGGCGTCGCCAAGCCGGACCCGATTCTCGTGGCGGACCACGTGTCCCGCCGCTTCGGGGGGCTGCGTGCCGTCGACGTGGACCACCTCGAGGTGCAGCGCGGCACGATCACGGCTCTCATCGGTCCCAACGGCGCCGGCAAGTCGACCTTCTTCAACCTGGTCTCCGGCTTCGACAAGGCGGACACCGGCACGTGGAGCTTCGAGGGCAGGCCGCTGCAGGGGATGTCCGCCAACCGGATCGCTCGAGTGGGCATGGTCCGCACCTTCCAGCTCACCAAGGCACTGATGCGCCTCACGACCCTGGAGAACGTGATGCTGGGCGCCACCGACCAGGTGGGTGAGCGGTTCCTCCCGGCGATCCTGCGGCCGTTGTGGCGTTCCCAGGAACGCGAGATCGAGGCGCGAGCCGACGAGCTACTGGAGCGCTTCAAGCTCACCCACATGCGCGACGAGTTCGCGGGCACGATGTCCGGCGGCCAGCGCAAGCTGCTGGAGATGGCCCGGGCGATGATGGTCCAGCCGTCGATGATCATGCTCGACGAGCCCATGGCGGGCGTGAATCCCGCCCTGACGCAGTCGCTGCTGGGGCACATCGAACGCCTCCGCGACGAAGGCACCACCATCGTCCTCGTCGAACACGACATGGACGTCGTCATGGGGGTGAGCGACTGGGTCATCTGCTTCGCGGAGGGACGCGTCATCGCCGAGGGCTGCCCGCAGGACATCGGCACGAACGACGCCGTGATCGACGCCTACCTGGGCAGCCGCCGCTCCCTGCCCCACGAGCCAGAGGAGACGACTCGATGAACGAACAGACCGCGCTGCTGCGCTCCGAGCAGCTGGTGGGTGGCTACCTCCCGGAGGTCGACATCCTGCAGGGCTGCAGCGTGCACGTCGGCAAGGGCGAGCTGGTCGGCATCATCGGCCCCAACGGGGCCGGCAAGTCGACCCTCATCAAGGCGATGTTCGGCCTCGTCCCGATCCGAGGTGGCCGCGTCCTGCTCGAGGACGACGACATCACGGCACTGCCCGCTCACGCGATGGTGAGCCGGGGGCTCGGCTACGTCCCCCAGAACAACAACGTCTTTCCCTCGCTCACGATCCGCGAGAACCTCGAGATGGGGATGTTCCTGCGCCCCAAGGACTTCCAGCGCCGCCATGCGGCCGTCACGGAGCTGTTCCCCCTCCTCGACCAGCGGAGCGCCCAGAAGTGCGGGTCACTCTCCGGCGGCGAACGGCAGGTCGTGGCGATGGGGCGGGCGCTCATGACAGACCCTCGGGTGCTCTTCCTCGACGAGCCGTCCGCGGGCTTGTCCCCCCTCATGCAGGACACGGTGTTCGAGTCGGTTCGCACCATCAACGAGTCGGGGGTCTCGATCCTCATGGTGGAGCAGAACGCGCGGCGCTGCCTCGAGATCTGCCACCGCGGTTACGTGCTCGACCAGGGCCGGGATGCCTACACCGGGACGGGAGCGGCGCTGCTGCACGACCCCAAGGTGATCGAGCTGTACCTGGGCACGCTCGCCCGCGTGGGCTAGACGAGTAGCGCCGACCCGCGAGGGGCCCGACCGCCTGATCGTGGTCGGGCCCGCCGCGGGTCAACGTCGTGCTGCGGCCCCCTCACTCGACAGGGGCGGCCTCTCGGGTGTCGAGCGTCTTCAGCTTGCCGTCCTTGTAGCTGTAGACCTCGATCGTCGCCTTGCCCGGTTCCCCGGCATCCACGAAGTCGAGCGGACCGCTGGCACCGTCGTAGTCGATGTCCTTGCCAGCATCGAGCAGCTTCTTGCAGTCCGCGAAGCTGTTGCACTTCTCGCCGTCCTTGGTGACCGCGACCATCTGCTCCTTGAACGAGGCGGCATCGGTGGACTTCGCCGCCTCCGCTGCCAGGGCGATCACGTTGACGCAGTCGTAAACCTGCGGTGCGAACTGCAGCTCCTCCAGATCCGGCGCGAACGCCTTGAGATTCTTGGTGAAGGCGGGGTTGTCCGCCGACGCCGGTGCGGTGCCCTTCATCCCGTCGAGCGCTTGGGGGTTCTTGGCGTTCACCAGCTTGGGCAGGTCCTCGCTGCGCAGGCCGTCAGCGCCGTAGATCCCGACCTTGTCCGGGGTCAGGCCCTTCTCCATGAGGCCCTTGATGATCTGCTTGCCCTCCTCGAAGGCGACCACCACCACGGCGTCGGGCTTCTGCGCGACGACCTTGGCTACCGTCGCGTTGAAGTTGGTGGCCTTCGGGTCGTAGGACTCGTTGAGAACCACCGAGGCACCGCTGGACTCCAGCGACTTCGCCGTGGCGTCCGCCAGTCCCTTCCCGTAGTCGTCAGCACGCGCGACGATCGCCACCTTGCTGTGGCCGTCGCCGGTGATCACGTCGGCGAGAACAGGGCCCTGCAGCGCGTCGGACGGAGCCGTGCGGAAGTAGTAGCCGCCGTCCTTGTAGTCGGTGAAGGTGGGGGCGGTGTTGGAGCCCGAGCACTGCACGACCCCGGCGCCGGTGATCTTGTCGATGATCGCCAGTGACATGCCGGAGGCGGCGGCACCGATGACCGCATCCACGCCCTCATTGAGGACGCGGTCCGCCGACTGCGACGCGATCGCCTGGTCACCCGCCTCGTCACCTCCGACGACCGCGGGGATCGGGGAGCCCAGGACCCCACCACTCTTGTTGATCTCACTGACCGCGTACTTCATGGCCTGGATCTGGGGTGGGCCGAGATAGGCGAGGTCACCGGTCTCCGGCAGCACATAGCCCAGCTTCAGGGGCTCCGCCTTGGCATTACCTCCTCCGGCACCTCCCGACGAGCCCTCGGCGGAGGCGCCACCGTTGTCACTGCTTCCGCAGGCTGCACCGAGCAGCATGACCCCCGTGACCACCGCGATCGTCTTGAACCGCATGGCTTGACGCATTCCCTACTCCTTCGGGCAAGGGAGGCCCGAACTGCCGAGCTGCGTCGGCCAGGGTGGATCGGGCCACTGGTCCCACGGACAGTAATGGACTGTCACGCGGAACAGCAGTGGTGTGGCCGACCTGTTATCACTCCGTGTCAGTAGGGGGTTCCGCGAGCACGAGCTCCGCGACCTCCTTCATGCCGAGGCGGCGGTCCATGGCGGTCTTCTGGATCCACCGGAACGCCTCGGCCTCGCTGACGTGCAGCCGGTCCATGAGGGCGCCCTTCGCCCGGTCGACCAGCGTGCGTGTCCGGAGCCGGTCGTCGAGGTCGGTGACCTCCCCCTCCAGCGTCCGGAGCTCGGCCCACCGTGAGCGGGCGATCTCGATGGCCGGCGTGAGGTCGTTGGCGCTGAACGGTTTGACCACATAGGCGAGCACGCCTGCATCCCGGGCGCGTTCGACGAGCTCCCGGTCGCTGAACGCGGTCAGCATGACGACCGGCGCGAGGCGGGCGGCGCCGATCTGCTCCGCAGCACTGATCCCGTCGAGCACGGGCATCTTGACGTCCATGACGACCAGGTCGGGGCGGAGCTCCTGGGCGAGCTGCACGGCACGTTCGCCGTTGCTCGCCTCCCCGACGACGTCGTAGCCGCACTCCCCCAGCATCTCGACGAGGTCGAGCCGGATGACGGCCTCGTCCTCGGCGACGAGCACCCGCACCGGCTGCGCGACCTCGGTGCTCACTGGTCCAGACCTCCCCGGTGCGAGCGCCCCGTGCGTGGTGCCGAAGGCGGGACTTGAACCCGCACGCCCTGTCGGGCAGAGCATTTTGAGTGCTCCGTGTCTGCCATTCCACCACTTCGGCCAGCGGGCGTCAGCATACCTGCCGGGTGGCGGTGCCCGCGCGAGTGCGTGCCCGCACTCACCGGCGGAAGTCCCCGTATGCCGGAGCCACCTTGTTGCGCGCGTCACCGATGCGGTGCACCCGCAGGGCATTGGTCGATCCGGGGATGCCGGGTGGGGAGCCTGCCACGATGACGACCACGTCCCCCTCCCGGCAGCGGCCGCCGTCGATGAGCGTCTCGTCGACCTGGATGGCCATCTCGTCGGTGTGCCGGCAGGGCGGCACGCAGAAGGTCTCGACCCCCCAGCTGAGCGCGAGCTGCGAGCGGGTGGCCTGCAGCGGGGTGAAGGCCAGCATGGGGATCTCGGGGCGTAGCCGGGACATCCGCTTGGCCGTGTCCCCGGACTGGGTGAAGGTGACGAGGTACTTCACGTGCAGCAGGTCGCCGATCTCGGCGGCCGCGCGGGTCACGGCACCGCCCATGGTGTGCGGCATCGTCCCGAGCGGGTCGACCCGCTCGAGGCCGTGCTCCTCGGTGCTCGCGATGATGCGGGCCATGGTCTGCACCGCCTGGATGGGATAGGCCCCGACGCTCGTCTCTCCCGACAGCATGATCGCGTCGGACCCGTCGAGCACGGCGTTGGCGCAGTCGCTCGCCTCGGCCCGCGTCGGTCGCGCGTTGGTCACCATCGACTCGAGCACCTGGGTCGCCACGATGACGGGCTTGGCGTTGCGCCGCGCGAGCTCGATCGCGCGCTTCTGGACCAGGGGCACGTCCTCGAGCGGCATCTCGACGCCGAGGTCGCCGCGGGCGACCATGATCGCGTCGAACGCATCGACGATCTCCTGGAGGTTCTCGACCGCCTGCGGCTTCTCGATCTTGGCGATGACCGGCAGCCGCACGCCTTCCTCGTCCATGATCCGGTGCACCGACTCGACGTCCTGTGCGGAGCGCACGAAGGACAGCGCGATCATGTCGGCCTGCAGGTGCAGCGCCCACCTCAGGTCAGCCTCGTCCTTCTCGGACAGCGCCGGGACGCTGACGGCCACGCCGGGCAGGTTGATGCCCTTGTGATCCGAGACGCTCCCACCCACCTTGACCTCGGTGACCACGTCGGTGTCGCTGACCTCCACCGCCGTCAGGACCACCTTGCCGTCGTCGATGAGCAGGGTGTCGCCGACCGACACGTCGCCGGGGAGGCCGGCGTAGGTGGTGCCGACGCGCTTGCGGTCCCCCTCGACGTCGTCGGTGGTGATGGTGAAGCGGTCGCCCGGCGCGAGCGTGACCGGTCCCTCGGCGAACGAGCCGGTGCGGATCTTCGGGCCCTGCAAGTCCACCAGCACCCCGACGGCGTGGCCCGTCCGGTCACTGGCCCGGCGCACGTCGAGGTAGACCTTCTCGTGGTCCTCGTGGCTCCCGTGCGACAGGTTGAGCCGGGCCACGTCCATGCCCGCCTCGACGAGACGGACCACCATGTCCGGTCCGGAGGTCGCAGGTCCGAGGGTGCAGACGATCTTCGCTCGACGCATGGTCCTCACCCTATTGCGGCCGTTCGACCGCCCGGCAGACCGCTCAGGCCCGGGGGCCCCGCGCCGTCTCGGCGCAGAGCACGACGTGGGGTGGGTCATGCCGTGAGGGGTCGGTCGGTCGGCCGGACCGGCGCGGGGAGCCGGGAGCCACCCTGCAGCCAGGTGTCGACCGCCGCAGCGACCGAACGTCCCTCGGCGATGGCCCAGACGATCAGCGACTGGCCGCGTCCGGCATCGCCGGCCACGAACACCCCGGGCACGCTGGTGAGGAACTGCTCGTCGCGCGACACGTTGCCGCGCTCGTCCCGCTCCACGCCCAGCTGCTCGAGCAGTCCCCCGGGCTGGGGCCCGACGAAGCCCATCGCGAGCAGCACGAGCTGCGCGGGCAGCTCCCGCTCGCTGCCCGGCACCGGGGCGATGCCATCTGGACCAGACGTGACCTCGACCAGCCGCAGTCCGCGGACGCATCCCTCACCGTCGCCGACGATCTCGGTGGTGCTCACGGCATACACCCGCTCGCCGCCCTCCTCGTGCGCGCTGGCGACCCGGAACAGAGCCGGGTAGGTGGGCCACGGCTGGTGCGCGGCCCGTTGGTCCCCGGGCCGGGGCAGGATCTCGAGGGAGGTCACCGACCGCGCCCCCTGCCGGTGGGCGGTGCCGATGCAGTCGGCACCGGTGTCGCCGCCGCCGATGACGACCACGTCCTTGCCCTCGGCGGAGGGCGCACCCTCGACCGGGTGGCCGAGCGCCGCCCGGTTGGCCGGGGGGAGGTAGTCCATCGCCTGGACGACCCCGTCGAGCTCCCGTCCGGGGACCGGCAGGTCCCGCGGCACGGTGGAGCCCACGGCGAGCACGACCGCGTCGTAGCGGCGGCGCAGCTCCGCACCGGTGAGCTCGGCCCCGACGTCCACGTTGCACCGGAACCGGGTGCCCTCGGCGCGCATCTGCTCCAGCCGCCGGTCGAGCACCGCCTTCTCCAGCTTGAACTCCGGGATACCGTAGCGGAGCAGGCCACCGGGCCGGTCGTCCCGCTCGTACACCGCGACCGTGTGCCCGGCCCTGGTCAGCTGCTGGGCGGCGGCAAGCCCGGCGGGGCCGGAGCCGACCACGGCCACCGTCTTGCCGGTGAGCCGGTCCGGCGGCTGGGGCAGGATCCGCCCAGCGGCCCGGGCGCGGTCGGCGATGGTCACCTCGACCTGCTTGATGGTGACCGCCGGCTCGCTGATGCCGAGGACACACGCGGTCTCGCACGGCGCCGGACAGAGCCGGCCGGTGAACTCCGGGAAGTTGTTGGTGGCGTGCAGCCGCTCGATGGCGGCCGTCCACTCCCCGCGTCGAGCCAGGTCGTTCCACTCCGGGATGAGGTTCCCCAGCGGGCACCCGCTGTGGCAGAACGGAATCCCGCAGTCCATGCAGCGTCCCGCCTGGCGCTGCAGCTGGGCCACCTCCTGCTCCTCGTAGACCTCGCGCCAGTCCTTCAGGCGCACCGGGATCGGCCGGCGCGCCGGCAGCTCCCGGTCACGGACCTTCAGGAAGCCTCGGGGGTCAGCCATGGGACACCTCCAGGATCTGCTGCCACGTCTGTTCTCCGTCGGGGTCGAGGCCCCGCGTCGTGGCCTCGGCACGGATGTCAAGGACCCGCTGGAACGCCCGGGGCAGCACGAGCGTGAACCGCGTGCGTGCCTCGTCCCAGCCCGCCAGCAGCCGGGAGGCCACCGGCGAGGCGGTCCACTGCACGTGCCGGGACAGCAGGCCGTGCACGACGTCCTCGTCCTCGGTGGACAGCGGCAGCAGGTCGACCAGTTCGGGGTTGACCCGTTCGGGGACGAGGTCGAGCACGTAGGCACGGCCACCCGACATGCCTGCGGCGAAGTTGCGGCCGGTCGCCCCGAGCACCAGGACCGTGCCGCCGGTCATGTACTCGCAGCCGTGGTCACCCACGCCCTCGACGACCGCGGTGGCACCGGAGTTGCGCACGCAGAACCGCTCACCGACGGCCCCACGCAGGAAGAGCTCCCCGCTGGTGGCGCCGTAGCCGATCACGTTGCCCGCGATGACGTTCAGCTCACCGGACAGGGCCGCCTCGCGCACCGGTCGCACGGCGACCCGGCCGCCGGAGAGGCCCTTGCCGACGTAGTCGTTGGCGTCGCCGAGCAGGCGCAGCGTGATGCCGGCCGGCAGGAACGCGCCCAGCGACTGCCCCGCCGTGCCGGTCATGGTGACGTCGATCGTGCCGTCGGGCAGTCCCTGGGGGTGCCGCTTGGTCACCTCGTGCCCGAGCATGGTCCCCACCGAGCGGTGGACGTTGCGCACCGCCAGCTCGATCGCCGTCGGCTCTGCGTCCTCGAGGGCGCGACGGGCACGGGAGATGAGCGTCTGGTCGAGCACCTTGTCCAGCCCGTGGTCCTGCTCGGTGGTATGCCGTCGTGCACCTCCCGGGGGCGGGTCCACCTGGGTGAGGATCGGCGCCAGGTCCAGTCCGCTGGCCTTCCAGTGGTCGACGGCGGCCCGGGTGTCGAGGGCATCCACGCGGCCCACGGCCTCGTCGAGCGACCGGAACCCGAGCGCGGCGAGGTGCTCACGCACCTCCTCGGCGATGAACTCGAAGAACGTCTCGACGAACTCAGGGCGTCCGGTGAAGCGGGCGCGCAGCTCGGGGTTCTGCGTGGCGATCCCCACCGGGCACGTGTCCAGGTGGCAGACCCGCATCATGACGCAGCCGCTGACGACGAGCGGTGCGGTGGCGAAACCGAACTCCTCGGCCCCCAGCAGGGCGGCGATGACGACGTCGCGACCGGTCTTCAGCTGCCCGTCGGCCTGCACGACGATGCGGTCCCGCAGCCCGTTCAGCAGCAGCGTCTGCTGGGCCTCGGCCAACCCGAGCTCCCACGGCGCGCCGGCGTGCTTCAGCGAGGTGAGCGGTGAGGCGCCGGTGCCGCCGTCGTGGCCGGAGATGAGCACCACGTCGGCGTGCGCCTTGCTGACGCCGGCAGCGACGGTGCCGACTCCCACCTCGGCGACCAGCTTGACGTGGATCCGCGCCGCGGGGTTGGCGTTCTTGAGGTCCTGGATCAGCTGGGCCAGGTCCTCGATCGAGTAGATGTCGTGGTGCGGCGGCGGGGAAATCAGGCCCACCCCAGCGGTGGCGTGCCGGGTGCGCGCGACCCACGGGTAGACCTTGTGCCCCGGCAGCTGGCCACCCTCACCGGGCTTGGCGCCCTGGGCCATCTTGATCTGGATGTCGTCGGCCTGGGTCAGGTAGAGACTCGTGACGCCGAACCGCCCGGAGGCAACCTGCTTGATCGCCGAGCGGCGCTCGGGGTCCAGCAACCGCTCCTCGTCCTCGCCGCCCTCGCCGGTGTTGGAGCGGGCCCCGAGCCGGTTCATCGCGATGGCCAGCGTCTCGTGGGCCTCCTGGCTGATCGAGCCGTAGCTCATCGCCCCGGTCGAGAAGCGCCGGACGATCTCGCTGACCGGCTCGACCTCCTCCAGTGGCACGGGGGGCCGCTCGCCCACCCGCAGCTGGAACAGTCCCCGCAGCGTCATCAGGCGCCGGGACTGCTCGTCCACCCGGCCCGTGTACTGCCGGAAGATGTCATAGCGGCGTTGCCGGGTGGAGTGCTGCAGCCGGAAGACGGTCTCCGGGTCGAAGAGGTGCTCCTCGCCCTCCCTGCGCCACTGGTACTCCCCGCCGACGTCCAGGGTCCGGTGCGGGGCTCGGGTGCCGTCCGGCGGGTACGCCAACGTGTGCCGTGCCGCGACCTCGGCGGCGATGACGTCGAGCCCGACGCCGCCGAGTCGGGAGACCGTGCCGCTGAAGTAGGCGTCGACCAGCTCCTGGGCGAGACCGATGGCCTCGAACACCTGCGCACCGCGGTAGGAGGCCACCGTGGAGATGCCCATCTTGGACATCACCTTGAGCACGCCCTTGCCGAGTGCCTTGATGAGGTTGCGGACCGCCTGCTCGGCGGAGACGCCCTCGAGGTCGCCGGCACGCACCAGCTGCTCGACGGACTCCATGGCCAGGTAGGGGTTGATCGCCGCCGCGCCGTAGCCGATGAGGAGCGCCACGTGGTGCACCTCGCGGACGTCACCCGCCTCCACGATCAGGCCCACCCTGGTGCGGGTCTGCTCGCGGATGAGGTGGTGGTGGACCGCGGCGCACAGCAGCAGCGACGGGATGGGGGCGTGGTCCCGGTCGGAGTCGCGGTCGGAGAGCACGACGAACTGGGCGCCGTCGGCGATCGCCCGGGACACGTCGGCGCAGATGTCCCGCAGCCGTCGTTCGAGCGCGGCGGCGCCGCCGTCCACCTCGTACAGGCCGCGGACGACGTGCGTGGCGAACTCGGGCAGGTCGTCGTCGGCGTTGATGTGGACGATCTTGGCCAGCTCGTCGTTGTCGATCACCGGGAACGGCAGCATGACCTGCCGGCAGTGCTCGGGGGTGGCCTCGAGGGCGTTGCCCTCCGGCCCCACGGACGTCCCGAGCGCCGTCACCAGCTCCTCGCGGATCGCGTCGAGCGGCGGGTTGGTCACCTGGGCGAACATCTGGGTGAAGTAGTCGAACAGCAGCCGGGGACGCTCCGAGAGCACCGCGATCGGGGTGTCGGTCCCCATCGACCCCAGCGGCTCCCCGCCGCTGGCCGCCATCGGGCGCAGCAGCACCCGCAGCTCCTCGCTGGTGTAGCCGAAGGTCTGCTGGCGCCGGGTGACCGAGGAGGGGGTGTGCACGACGTGCTCACGCTCGGGCAGGTCGGCCAGCTCGATCAGGCCCTCGCGCAGCCACTCCTGGTAGGGGTGCTCGGCGGCGAGCGAGGCCTTGACCTCCTCGTCGCTGACGAGCCGGCCGTGTCCGGTGTCGACGAGGAACATGCGCCCCGGCTGCAGCCGTCCCCGCCGCACGACGTGCGCGGGGTCGAGGTCCAGGACACCGGCCTCGGAGGCGAGGATGACCAGGCCGTCGTCCGTGACGGCATACCGTCCGGGACGCAGGCCGTTGCGGTCGAGCACCGCTCCGACCACGGTGCCGTCGGTGAAGGTGACGCAGGCCGGGCCGTCCCACGGCTCCATGAACAGCGAGTGGTACTCGTAGAAGGCGCGCCGGGCCGGGTCCATCTCGGTGTGGTTCTCCCACGCCTCCGGCACCATCATGAGCACCGCGTGCGGCAGGGACCGCCCGCCCAGGTGCAGCAGCTCCAGCGCCTCGTCGAAGGAGGTGGAGTCGGACGCCCCGGGGGTGAGCACCGGGAAGGTCCGCGACAGGTCACCCGGGATGGCGTCGCTCGCCAGCAGCGACTCGCGGGCGTGCATCCAGTTGCGGTTGCCCTTGACGGTGTTGATCTCGCCGTTGTGGGCGATCAGCCGGTAGGGGTGAGCCAGCGGCCAGGCCGGGAAGGTGTTGGTGGAGAAGCGCGAGTGGACCAGCGCCAGCTCGGTGGCGAACCGCGGGTCGGACAGGTCCGGGTAGAACGGCTCGAGCTGGGCGGTGGTGAGCATGCCCTTGTAGACCAGGGTGCGGCAGGACAGCGACGGGAAGTAGACCTCGAGGTCGCGCTCGGCCTGCTTGCGCAGGCACCACGTGCGCCGCTCCAGCGCCAGGCCGGACTCCCCGGCGCGGCCGGCCAGGAACAGCTGCCGGAAGGTGGGCATCACGGCACGGGCCGGTGCCCCGATCATCCGTGGGTCGACCGGGACGTCCCGCCAGCCCAGGACCTCGAGGCCCTCGACGTCGGCGAGCGCCTCAACCTGCTGCTGGACCTGCGCGGCGACCTCCGGCTCGGCCGGCAGGAAGGCGGTGCCCACGGCATACCGGCCCTTGTCGGGCAGCGCGAACGGCACCTGCCCGCGCAGGAAGGCGTCGGGCACCTGGGTGAGAATGCCCGCGCCGTCACCGACGGTGGAGTCCGCTCCGGTGGCGCCGCGGTGCTCGAGGTTGCGCAGCGCGGTGAGTGCGTGGTCGACGACGTCGTGGCCGGGGGTACCGCGCAGGGTGGCGACCAAGGCGAGACCGCAGGCGTCGTGCTCGAAGGCGGGGTCGTAGAGACCGTTCGCGGAGGGGAGGCCGAGCGACATCGGGGGCACCGTCCTTGCTGTCTCGAGGGGGACTCGGGACCGCATGGACGCCATCGGCCAGCGGATGGTCGGCAGCCTACCCCTGGTGCTCACCCTTCGGAACGGCTGCGCCCGTATGCCGAGACGTCGCCGGCGTGTCGTCGGTCACCTCCCGGCCGCGTCGCCCGTCGGGGTGGCGCCGGCCGAACCACAGGAACAGCCCGACTCCGAGGAGGAAGACGAGCATGCAGGTCCACACGTTGATCCGCAGGCCCAGCACGTGGGTGGCGGTGTCGGTGCGCATCAGCTCGATGAACACGCGGCCGACCGGGTAGAGCATGACGTACAGCGCCATGGCCCGCCCCTGGCCGAGCCGGACGCGGCGGTCGACCAGCACGATCAGCAGGGCGATGAGCAGGCACCAGATCGACTCGTAGAGGAAGGTCGGCTGGAAGTAGCCGAGCACGGTGGAGCTCGTGCCGGGGCAGGTCACCGCGTGGCCGGCCGACTGGTTCCAGCAGTGGATCTCCAGTGCCCACGGCACGTCGGTGCGGTGGCCGTAGAGCTCGTTGTTGAACCAGTTGCCCCACCGGCCGAGGGCCTGGGCGATGAGCACGCCCGGGACGCAGGCGTCGGCGAAGTCCAGGAAGGCCACGCCGCGTCGGCGGCAGCCGATCCAGGCGCCGAGGGCGCCGAGGGCGATGGCGCCCCAGATCCCGAGGCCGCCGTGCCAGATCTTCAGGGCGTCGATCGGGTGGCCGCCGGGGCCGAAGTACGGCTGGTAGGTAGTGATGACGTGGTACAGCCGGCCACCGACGATCCCGAACGGCACCGCCCACATGGCGATGTCGAGGACCTCCCCGCCGGTGCCCCCGCGGTCGAGCAGCCGCCGCTGGGCGATCCAGCAGGCGACGAGGATGCCCGCGAGGATGCACAGCGCGTAGGCGCGGATCGGCAGGTCACCGATCCACCAGACGCCCTGGTTGGGGCTGGGCAGGCTGCTGATCACTTCTTGGCGGCTGCCTCGAGGACCTGGTCGAGCTGCTGGGGCTGGCTCAGGATGGTGTTCAGCTGCTGGGTGCTGAGCTCGTGGCCGTCGACCTTGACGGTCGGGGTGCTCCGGATGCCCGCCTTGTCACCGGCGACCTGCACGGCCTGCACGTACTTGGAGTACGTCTGGTTGTTCACGCACTTCTCGAAGGTGGAGTAGGCCTGCCCGCTGATGCCGGCGTCCTTGCCGAACTGCAGCAGCTGCTGGTCGGTGTAGCCGGCGCCCTCCTGCGTGGGCTGGTGGGCGAAGACCGTGGAGTGGTACGCCTCGAACTTGCCGGCGTCGGACGCGCACAGCGAGGCGTTGGCGGCCCGCTTGGAGGAGTCGTTGCCGAGGTTGCTGTCCAGGAAGCTCAGCGGGTGCACGACGAGCTTGATCTTCCCCTGGTCGGCGAGCGTGTTGAAGCGCTGCCCGGCGGCGTCCTCGAGGTGCTTGCAGAAGGGGCACTGGAAGTCCTCCCACAGGTCCACCGTGGGGGCGCCGGCCTGCAGCTTGCCACCCGGCACGACGACTCCGCCGCCGTTCGGCAGGGCGTGCGCCGGCAGGGAGCCGCCGCCGGAGGCGCCGTTGCTGCTCTGGTTGTTCACGATGACGGCGACCACGGCGGCGATGATGATGACCACCACCACGACGGCGCCGATGATCACCTTGGAGGGGCCCTCCTTGGGCCGGGCGGCCTTCAGCTTCGCGGACGCATCAGGGCGGGGCATGGGTCAGGTCTCCTCAGGCACAGGTCGGACGACGGTGGGGGAACGGGACGTGCGGAACGGATGGGATCGGGTCACGGGAACAGCCGCTGGTCGAGTCCGAGGAAGGTGCGGGCCCGCCAGACGACCCATGCGGCACAGATGAGCAGCCCCGTGTCCCGCAGGATCTCCCGCAGGTAGTGGGTCTCACCGGGCTTGATGGTCCCCCCGCCGCCGAAGCACCCGCAGTCGATGCTGATGCCGCGGGCCCAGACCGAGGCGATCCCGATGATGAAGGCGACCATGAGCAGCCCTCCGACGACGGCCGCCGCGCGGGTGAACAGGCCGATGATCAGCAGCACCCCGACGAGGATCTCCACCACCGGCAGCACGGTGCCCACGAGGTGCGCGACCGAGTAGGACGGCATCAGCTGGTAGCCCAGCACGGCGCGGACGGAGGACTGCAGGTCGGTGATCTTGCTGGCGCCGGCCCAGACCAGGACGACCCCGAGGATGAGTCGGGCGACGAGGCCGACGACGTCGAGGATGGTGGTCAGTCGCTCGCGGTGGGCGCCGGGAAGCAGCGGGTCGTGATGGCGGGATCCGGTGTCCGAGGCACCCACGTGCGAGGAGGTCATGGCTGTGGTGCTCCTTCCGGCGCCGACACGCTGACGGGCGTGGAGGCCGGGCCCCGGCCGTCGCGCACCCCCGCTGCCAGCTCCGTGCACAGCGTCGCGAGTCGGTCGCGCCCCTCCTCCGCGGAGTCGGCGTCGGCGAGGCACCGCACGAGGGCCGAGCCGACGATGACTCCGTCTGCGAAACGGGCAACCTGCGCCGCCTGTTCCCGAGTCGACACGCCGAGCCCGACACAGACCGGTGTGTCGGTCACCCGACGGGTCCGCGTCACCAGCGTCTCGGCCGCATCGCCGACGGAGGCGCGCGCGCCGGTGACGCCCATGGTGGAGGCGGCGTAGACGAAGCCGCGGCAGGCCGCCGTGGTCGAGACCAGGCGGTCGTCGGTCGAGCTCGGGGCCACCAGGAAGATCCGGTCGAGGCCGTGCCGCTCGGCGGCCTCGATCCACTCTCCCGCCTCGTCCGGGATCAGGTCGGGGGTGATCAGTCCGGACCCGCCCGCGGCGGCCAGTTCCTCGGCGAAGCGGTCGACACCGTGGTGCAGGATCGGGTTCCAGTAGCTCATCACGACTGCGGCGCCGCCGGCCTCCGTGACCGCCCGCGCCGCGGTGAAGACGTCACGCAGCCGGCTGCCGCCCGCGAGCGCGACGTCGGCGGCGTGCTGGATCACGGGCCCGTCCATGAGCGGGTCGGTGTAGGGCACGCCGATCTCGACGATGTCCACGCCGTGGCGCACCAAGGTCTGCATGGCTGCGACCGAGTCGTCCACGGTGGGGAAGCCCACCGGGAGGTAGCCGATCAGCGCGGCTCGCCCCTCCGCGCGGGTGCGCTCCAGGACCGGTCCGACCCCGCTGTTCCGTCTCGCGGCTCCTGCGACGTCGCCGCTGTTCCGTCTCGCGGCTCCTGCGACGTCGCCGCTGTTCCGTCTCGCGGCTCCTACGACCTCCCTGCTCACTGTTCCACCCCCGGCTCGTCGCCCGCCGGTGTCTCGTCGGTGCTGTCCGGCGTCGCGGTGGGGGCCGTGGCTGCCCCGTCGTCGCCGAGCAGCCCGAACCACCGGGCCGCCGTGTCGACGTCCTTGTCACCGCGCCCGGACAGGTTGACGAGGAGCAGACCCTCGGGCCCGAGCTCCTGGCCGATCTTCATGGCGCCCGCCAGGGCGTGCGCGCTCTCGATCGCCGGCATGATCCCCTCCGTGCGGCACAGCAGCGAGAAGGCCTCCATGGCCTCGTCGTCGGTGATCGGGTAGTACTCCGCCCGTCCGGTCTCCTTGAGGTAGGCGTGCTCGGGGCCGACGCTGGGGTAGTCCAGCCCGGCCGAGACCGAGTGCGACTCCAGCGTCTGGCCCTCGTCGTCCTGCAGCAGGTAGGTGAAGGCCCCGTGCAGCACGCCCGGCGTCCCGGTGCTGAACCGGGCCGCGTGCCGGCCGGAGGCGATGCCCTCGCCCCCGGCCTCCAGGCCGATCAGCCGCACCGAGGAGTCGTCGATGAACCGGTGGAAGATCCCCATGGCGTTGGAGCCGCCGCCGACGCAGGCACACACGGCGTCGGGCAGCCGGCCCACGAGGTCGAGGACCTGGGCCCGCGCCTCGACGCCGATGATCCGGTGGAAGTCACGCACCATCTCGGGGAACGGGTGCGGGCCGGTGACGGTCCCGAGCAGGTAGTGGGTGTGGTCGACGTTGGTGACCCAGTCGCGCATCGCCTCGTTGATGGCGTCCTTGAGGGTGGCGCTGCCGTGCGCCACGGGCACGACCTCGGCGCCGAGCAGGCGCATCCGGGCGACGTTCAGCGCCTGCCGCTCGGTGTCCTTCTTGCCCATGTAGACCGTGCACTCGAGGCCGAGCAGCGCCGCCGCCGTCGCCGTGGCCACGCCGTGCTGGCCGGCGCCGGTCTCGGCGATGACCCGCCGCTTGCCCATCCGTTGGGTGAGCAGCGCCTGGCCCAGCACGTTGTTGATCTTGTGCGAGCCGGTGTGGTTGAGGTCCTCACGCTTGAGCAGCACCCGGCCGCCGCCCGCGTGCCGGGCGAACCGCGGCACCTCGGTCAGCAGGCTGGGCCGGCCGGTGTACGTGGCGTGCAGCCGCGCGAGCTCCCCCTGGAACCCGGGGTCGACCTGCGCCTTGCGGCGCGCCTCGTCGAGCTCCTCGAGGGCCGCGACGAGCGCCTCGGGGACGAACCGCCCGCCGTACGAGCCGAACCTCCCCGGGCGCTGGGTTCCGCGGGCAGGTGTCGTGTCGGTCATCAGGCTCCCTGGTGGCGAAGTGCGGGGTGCGCTCCGGCGGCGACGAGGTCGGCGACCGCCTCGCGCGGGGTGCCACCGGTCACCAGGCTCTCCCCGACGAGGACGGCGTCGGCGCCCGCCCGGGCATACTCGAGCACGTCGTGCGGACCGCGCACGCCGGACTCGGCGACGCGCACGACGCCCGCCGGGACCTGCGGCGCCAGACGCGCAAAGGTGGTCCGGTCGACCTCGAGGGTCTTGAGGTTGCGGGCGTTCACGCCGATGACGCGGGCCCCCGCGTCGACCGCTCGCAGCAGCTCCTGCTCGTCGTGCACCTCGACGAGGGCCGTCATCCCGAGGGACTCGGCGCGCTCGCGCAGGCCCACGAGGGCGGGCTGGTCGAGGGCGGCGACGATGAGCAGCACGAGGTCGGCCCCGTGGGCGCGCGCCTCCCACAGCTGGTAGGGCGTGACGACGAAGTCCTTGCGCAGCAACGGGATGTCGACGGCCGCACGCACCGCGTCGAGGTCGGCGAGGCTGCCGCCGAACCGGCGCTGCTCGGTGAGGACGCTGATGGCCGTCGCCCCGCCGGCCGCGTAGTCGCTGGCGATCCCCGCGGGGTCGGCAATCATCGCCAGGGCACCCTTGCTGGGACTGGAGCGCTTCACCTCCGCGATGACCTTGACGCCTCCCGGTGCTTGGAGCGCCGCGTGGGCGTCGATCGCGCTGGGGGTGCGCGCCACGCGCTCCTTGAGCTCGCTCAGCGGGAGGCGGGCCTCGCGTGCGGCGAGGTCCTCGCGGACTCCGTCGATGATCTCGTCGAGGACAGTGGGCACGCTCGAAAGGTTAACCGGCGCCCTGCGCACCCCCGAAATCCGGTATGCCGGGCACGCGTCGCGGCGGTTCCGTCACCTCACGCGGGCGACAGCCAGGTCCACCCCGGGACGTTGCGCAGCACCCAGTAGGCCAGCACGGCACCCAGCACGGTCCAGAGCACCCAGGCCGGGGCCAACCAGCGACGCGGGCGCCCGGTGACCGACCGGTGCAGCCACAGTCCCCAGGTGATGAGGAGGTACGGCACGGCGACCAGGACCAGGGGGTTGCGCGCGAGCGCACCGGCGAGGTCGAGGTGCGCGAGGTCGTGGATCGCGCGCAGCGAGCCGCAGCCGGGGCAGTACCAGCCGGTGAGGAAGAGGAACGGGCAGGTCGGGTAGTGGCCGGCCTGGTTCGGGTCCACGGCGGCGAGGTAGCCGACGGCCGAGGCCGCCACGCCCGCCACCAGCGCGGGCAGACGCGCGCCGCGCCAGCCACCCGGTGCGTGGGTGGCCGGCGCGGCGGGTGCCGGGCTGGATGCGCCGTCGAGCGCGGGTCCGCGCTCGCGCGTGCGCGCCGGCGTCGTCATGGGAACAGTATCTCCGCCGGGAGCGATCAGGTCGTCTGCGCGTTCCGCGCGATGATGACGACGAAGACGACGTAGAGGATGGCCACGACCACACCCGCGACCGCCGCCCAGATGGCGAACTTCTTGGCCTTCTCGGACGACTCCTGGGCGCCGCGGACATCGCCGGCCTGCCACTTGGAGTTCACCTGCGCGGAGAAGACGATCGAGGCGATGCCGAGCGGCAGGCAGCACAGGATGGTCGTCAGGATCGCCCAGACCAGGTGGTTGGGCGGCGGCGCCCCCTGTGGCGGGCCGGGGTAGCCGTAACCTCCGGAGTTGCCCGGCGGTGGCGGAGGCGGCGGTGAGTTCTCGTAGGACATGGGCGGTCGGTCCCCCTCGGGTGAGTACGTGTTGGGCCGCGCGCCCCCTCGGCGCGCTGGGACCGAACCCTATCCGTTCAGCGGACCGCGGTGGTCCCTCGGGTGTGGCTGGGGTGGTGGACGCCGAAGCCGGCCATCTGCAGCACCTTGCCGGCGATGAGCCCGACCGCGACAAGACCGCACCCGATGAGGGCGAACACCAACGAGTCGAGGGCGATACCCACCGCGATGAGGGCGGCCGCCACCAGCAGGGTGGTCACCGCGGTCCACGCGGCGGTGCTGTGGCCGTGTCCGTGCTCTGCCATGGTCGTCCGTTCTCCTCTGTTTCGAGGCCGTGCTGCCTGCGCTGGGGGATGCTGCCTGGTGCTGCTCCCAGCCATTCTGTCAGGGGCCGTTGTGGTCCGGCCCGGCGGTCGGGTCCTCGCCCCTGCTCAGCCGGTCCCAGTCTGACTCCACCCGCCGCCTGGCCGGCGCAGCGCCACGCCCGGTGGGGGCGTCATACGTCGCGGAGAGCCCGCTCCAGCGGGAGCCGCCCACCAGGACGGCAAGGCCGGCGAGCCCCATCAGCACGCAGGCCGCCAAGGACAGCCAGGGCCACACCGTCGGGGCGCCGGCGGCGCTGAGGTGGCCGGTGCGACCGGTGCTGCTGGCCGCCAGGTCGCCCAGGGCCCGTCCCGGCTCGCCGAGCAGCTGCACGATGACGATCCCGCCGAGCACCGCGGCCAGGACGACCGCGAGGCCGGCGATCCACCGGACCACGCGCTTGCCCGTGGCCGCCGCGACGACGGCTGCGGCCCCGACGAGCGCCGCGCCCAGCACACCCTTGGCGACGTCGGTGCCCGTGCCGTGGAGCACCGTCGCGCCCAGCACCGGGTCCTGCACCCGTCCCTCGATCCAGGTCCGGGAACCACTGACGAGCAGGAAGGCCGCGGCGACCAGCCCGACCAGGAGGACGACGCGCTTGCTCAGGAACCGCTCCCTCACGGCGCCCGCAGCCCCGTCGCCGTGGCCACGGCACGCAGCGCCGCGGCGGCCTTGTTGACACTCTCCTCGAATTCCAGCTGCGGCACCGAGTCGGCCACGATCCCGCCACCGGCCTGCACGTACGCGACACCGTCGCGGATGAGCGCGGTGCGGATGGCGATCGCCATGTCGAGGTCGCCAGCGAAGTCGAGGTAGCCCACCACCCCGCCGTACAGCCCACGCCGGCTGGGTTCGAGCTCGTCGATGAGCGCCATCGCCCGCGGCTTCGGGGCGCCGGACAAGGTCCCGGCCGGGAAGGTCGCGGCGAGCACGTCGTAGGCGCTGCACTCGGGGCGCAGCTGCCCGACGACGGTCGACTCCAGGTGCATGATGTGGCTGTAGCGCCGGATCGTCATGAACTCCACGGTGTCCACGGTCCCGGCCGCGCAGACGCGCTGCAGGTCGTTGCGCGAGAGGTCCACCAGCATGACGTGCTCGGAGCGTTCCTTCGGGTCGGCCAGCAGCTCCTCCCCCGTCGCCACGTCCGCCTCGGGGGTCGCGCCGCGGGGACGGGAGCCGGCGATCGGGTGGGTGATGGCCCGCCGTCCAGTCACCTTGACGAGCGCCTCCGGGCTCGAGCCCACGACGTCGTATGCCGACCCGTCCGGTGCCGGCACGCGCAGCAGGTACATGTAGGGACTGGGGTTGGACGCGCGCAGGACCCGGTAGACGTCGAGGGCGTCGGCCGGGCAGGGCACCGAGAAGCGTTGCGAGAGCACGACCTGGAAGACCTCGCCGGCCCGGATCGCCTCCTTGCCGGCCTCCACCATCGCGTGGAACTGCTCGGGCGTGTGGTTGCTCTGCGGCTCCGGCACGGTCGGCTCGATCACGGCGACCGTGCTCGGTGCCGGCGCGAGCAGGTCCTGCGCCATGCGGTCGAGGCGGGCGACCGCGTCCTCCCAGGCCCAGGCCACGCGCTCGTCGGTCGCGTCGTAGTTCACCGCGTTCGCGACCAGCAGCAGGGACCCGTCGGCGTGGTCGAGCACGGCGAGGTCGGTCGCGAGCATCAGGCCGAGCTCGGGCAGCTTGAGCTCGTCGGGCGCTCCGTCGGGCACCTTCTCCCAGCGGCGCACGACGTCGTAGCCGATGACCCCGACCATTCCGCCGGTGAGCGGGGGCAGGCCGTCGATCCGTGGCGTGGCCAGCGTGGCCACGGTGTCCCGCAGCGCGGTCACCGGGTCGCCGTCGGTCGGCACCCCGACCGGTGGCTCGCCGATCCAGTGCGCCACGCCGTCCCGTTCGGTGAGCGTGGCGCGGCTGGCGGCGCCGACGATCGAGTAGCGCGACCAGACGCCGCCGTGCTCGGCGGACTCCAGCAGGAAGGTTCCGGGACGGTCCTGGGCCAGCTTGCGGTAGACGCCCACCGGGGTCTCGGCATCGGCGAGCAGGCGCCGCACCACGGGGATGACGCGGCGGTCCCGGGCCAGCTCGGTGAACGTCTCGAGCGGCGGCCAGGTGACGCCATACCGGAGGTCGGCGACCGGAGCGGAGGGTGACGTCACGAGCGTTCCCCCTGCACGACGGGCAGCTGGCGCTCGTCGAAGCAGCTGCGGGTGCCGGTGTGGCAGGCCGCACCGACCTGCTCCACCTCCAGCAGCACGGCGTCGCCGTCGCAGTCGAGGGCGGCGGAGCGGACGAGCTGGATGTGCCCCGACGTGTCGCCCTTGCGCCAGTACTCCCGGCGGCTGCGCGACCAGAACGTGACCCGGCCGGTGGTCAGCGTCCGGTGGAGGGCCTCGTCGTCCATCCACCCCACCATGAGCACCTCCCGGGTGTCCGCTGCCTGGACGACGGCGCAGACCAGGCCGTGCCCGTCGCGCTTGAGGCGGGCGGCGATGTCGGGGGCGAGGCCGGTCGTGGGCGCACTGGCGGGGGTCGCGGGCACGACGTCCATTGTGCCCACTGTCAGGATGGGGCCATGAGCCACACCGCCCGTGAGGAACGTCGCGCGCTGTGCGACACGCTCGTCGCCACCGGTCCGGGGGCCCCCACGCTGTGCGAGGGCTGGCTGACCCGCGACCTC